>JBEIFE010000216.1:0-4137 GCA_040382575.1 Candidatus Sericytochromatia bacterium | reverse complement strand
TAACATACCGAAATCTTCGATGCGGATGGCCATGGTGACCACCGCCTCCTCCTGACAGGAATCCCCGTGGAGACGTGCGGCGGGGAGGCGACATGCGGCGGGGCTGGTGTTCACTGGTTTTGATACTGGCGGCCTGTGGCGGTGGTTCAGTCGCCTCCGTCGATCCGGTATCTCCCCCAGCCGTCAGGACTTCGGGTCCGCCGGTTCATCGTGCCGTGACATGCATGTCCGGTCGATCCTGGGTGGTCGAGACCCGTCAGGTGGCTCTGCCAGCCGGTCGGGTCCGTCTCACCGCAGGGGAGACCCTCTCCCGGGCGGAGGGGGCGCAGGCCTGGCTCGATCTGCCGGCCCGGACCACGCATGTACGACGGGTCGGGGATGCCACGGATCGGGCTGGCTGGCTGGTCGCCTTCCAGGGACGTCTCGTCGAGCTTCAAGTGCCCGGGGCCTCGGCGAGCGTCACGGGCACACTCTGGCTCCTCGACGGTGCCCCCGTGCTCCGGGTGGAAGACCGTCTGATCCCGGCAAAGCTGGAGGACCTCCGGTTGCCGGCCCGCCCATCGGACCTTCCAGCCCCGGGACTGGAGTTCGAGCTGGATGTGCCGCACCCCTGGCAGGGCCTGGCCACGCTGTCCTATCCGGTCGGGGGGCTCGGCTGGCAGGCGCGCCACAGGCTGGTCACGGATGCCCGCCTCGAGCGAGGGGACTGGACCGCGATCGCCTCCATCCAGAACACCACGGGCTGGCCCGTCCAGGCAGACTCCCTCGGGCTCTGGAGCGGGGACTCTGGCCCCAGGCCATTCCTCGCCGCTCCCGTTCGCGCATGGTCCAGTGAGATGACGGTGGAGCCCAGGCCTCTTGCCCACCGGGTGCGTCTGGAAGTTCCGGGGGGTATCGAGATGGGGCCTTCCAGCGAGGTGCATCGCAACCTCGCCTCGTGGTCCGGTCTGGCCCTTCGAACCCGGGTGGAGACGGTTCTCCACGTGGCCTCCACGGCGCCCTCGGAGGCGATTCCCCTGAGGGCTCGGATCTCGGTCACGCCCCCGGGACCCTCGCCCTGGTTTGCCGGCGCCGTCCAGGTCGTCACGCCCGATGCTGGCGGCCGTCCGATGGGACACGTGGAAGCCTGGATTCCCGATTCGCCGCCCGGGCAGGAACGGTGGCTCGAACTCGGTGAGGCTCCCGAGATCACGTGTCGGGCCTTGCTCGAGGCTGCCATCAAGCGAGAGGACAGCGAGCAGAGAAGCTGGCGTTTTCACGTGAAGAATCTCGCCCCGAGGCGCTGGGAGGTCGCGATCGCGTTCGACCTGTCAGGAGGAGACTGGACGCGAACGTCGGGATCACTTGGTTTCACCGAGATTTCTGCCGATCGCCACGTATGGCAAGGCTCCCTGGAACCGGGCGCCTCACGTGACTTCCGGGCGACCTGGTCTCGAACACGACCCCGTCAATCGCCCCGTCATTCCGATTAAAGCTCCCCGTTCCGGGCATGTCTTCGCTGGTTGACATGACGTCCGGGAGGTCCACATGGGTGCGGAATTCCTGTTCGGAGGGGGGCCCTGGGGGCCATGGTTGCTGGGAGCGCTCGTGCTCGCGATCCTCGAGGCCCTGACCTTGCAGTTCATCGGCTTTGCGCTTGCTCTCGGATGTTTGGGGGGCGCAGCAGGTTCCGGGTTCGGAACGAACTGGGCCGTCGGCTCCTTCGCCGTGGTGACGGTGATGGCCCTCGTCCTGTCACGGCGTTTGATCCGGACCGGCTGGCTGAGACCGCGTGGCGAACCCACCAATCTTGCGGCCGTCGTCGGTGCCCGAGGGACCGTCATCGTCCCCCTCGTCGCCGCTCGCCAGGAAGGGCGAGTGCTCGTCCAGGGTGAAGACTGGTGGGCCGTGACGGCGAACAACTCGGATCTCCCGCTTCACGCGCCCGTTCGCGTGCTCGCTATCGAGGGGTCTCGGCTCGTCGTCCAGCCCGAGGAGACGGGTGATCCCCCCCTTTCTTGAGTTCTGCTGGCCCGATCGTCCCGCATCAGAAAGGTCTCGTGATGCCCATCGTCTTGCTATCACTTGCTATCCTCGCCGTCATCGTGATCGCCCGCTCCAGTCTCCTGATCATCCAGCAGTCCGAGACGGCCGTCGTCGAGCGTCTCGGTTCCTATCACCGGACCCTGGAACCCGGGATCAGCCTGCTCGTTCCTTTCGTGGACGTCGCGCGCGAGGTCGTCTGGCGATATGCGGTCGACGATACGCGAGGCAAGTCCCGCTACCTGACCAGTCGCGTGACCCGGATCGACCTGCGGGAGACGGTCTTCGACTTCCCTCAGCAGAGCGTCATCACCCGCGATAACGTGCCCGCCAACATCAGCGCCATACTTTACTTCCAGGTCACGGATGCCAAGAAGGCCGTCTACGAGATTGCCAATCTTCCGGATGCCATCGAGAAACTCACGCAGACCTCGCTGCGCAACGTCATCGGTGAGATGGATCTCGACGAGACCCTGACGTCCCGGGACATCATCAATTCCAAGTTGAAAGCCATTCTTGATCAGGCCACCATGAAGTGGGGCGTGAAGGTCAACCGGGTCGAGCTTCAGGAAGTGTCGCCTCCGGCCGAGATCAAGGGCGCCATGGAAAAGCAGATGCGGGCCGAGCGCGATCGCCGGGCGTCCATTCTCGAAGCCGAGGGACAGAAAGCTTCCCGGATCCTCGAATCGGAGGGGATCCGTGAATCCCAGATCAACCAGGCAGAAGGCGACAAGCGTGCGCGGATCCTGGCCGCAGAGGCCGAAGCGGAAGCACGCCTCAAGGTGGCCGAGGCCGAGTCTCAGGCCATCCAGCGCATCGCCATGCAGATCCAGGCCATCGGGGGAGATGCCACGCAGTACCTCGTGGCCACGCGATACCTGGAGACCCTGCGAGAGATGGTCTCGGGCAAGGACAACAAGCTCGTGTACCTGCCCTACGAGGCCTCGGCGCTGATGACCTCGATATCTGCTCTTGGTTCCGCTTTCGCCGCTGATGGGCCGTCCCGGGAGCAGCGGTCGTGAAACCCGGGCACCTCGATCCGCAGCCTTGGTGGGGCATGCTCGCCGCCCTGGACGACACGCCTTTCGAAGAATTGCTCTGGAGCCTGATCGAGACCGGCAAGGTGCTTGACGATCCGCTTTTCGAGTGGGTCGGTGGTCTATGGTTCGGTCTGAGGGCTGCCGCACTGGATGTCGGACCCTCCCGTGAGCCAGCCTGGGCGCGTGGTCTGCCCCCCGAGATGGCTCGGGTTGCGGTCGCTGCAGCATTCTGTGCAAGGCATCATGGTCAGGCCCTGGATGCCGCCGCTTGGTGGAGCGTGATCGGGCGTCTGGATCGCGGGGATGGCTGGGGTGAAAGGTACCAGCAGGCCTGTCAGTTCGGTGTCGAGACGCTCACGTTTCCGCCACTCGTGCGCGCTCTGGCCATCGTTCCATCGCTCGACGAGCCGTCCGATGGGGCGCCTGGGTGTGAGGCGTGGGAAACGCTTTCCGCCTCCCTGTCCGGCATCCTCCGCGGGGCCGCGCCTCGTCCAGGGTCGCGCTGGGAGAGACCCATCAACTCGGCCATCGAGGCTCTCGAGCGCGACTTGCTCGTCCGGCGCCGTCATGATGATGCCGACGATAACACCGTCGAGGCATCCATCGAACGACCTCCCGTGCCGCTGGCAGAGCCCTGGTATTCGCTGCCGTCGGTCGTGACCGGCACTCCGCTCTGGATGCGGGGCAATCGCGAGCAAGGACTCGTCATCTGGCGGCCCACCGGAGAAGTGGAGGTCCCTGCCCTTGCTTTCCAGGAGGTCCGTAACCGGTTTGCCGGAAAGGGACGCCTACGCCTTGCGGCTCATCCAAGAGCGCGAGAATCATCGAGCCTGGGGGGCTTTTTGCGCCGTCTCACGGGCTTCAACTCGGCCTCCTGGGTTGCGGCACGACTGGCCATCGATGGCTGGCTCGAGGTCGAGGTGGAGGATGGAAGGGGCTGGCTCGCACCTCGCACCGAGATGGGGCCGCCGGTCGATGGCGCTGCCAAGGTCTGAGTCGCTTCCCTGGCATCAAAGGCCATCCGTTGCTCATCAAGTTTCCGGACGTTTTGTCGCCTCGTGGTCAATATCGGTCC
>JBEIFE010000215.1:0-4150 GCA_040382575.1 Candidatus Sericytochromatia bacterium | reverse complement strand
GGCGGGCGACCTCTACGACGGTGCGCAGCGCGGAATCCGCGCCCAGCGCCGGTTCGAGCAGGGTCTTCGCCGTCTCGATGCCCGCGGGATCGCGACCTTCATCGTGCACGGCAACCACGATCCGCTCGGGGGCTGGTCCGCCATCCGGGAATGGCCCGCCCGGGTGACGGTCTTCGGCTCGGATTCCGCACAGGCCGTGCCCGTGGTCCGCGACGGGGTGACGATCGCGACCGTCCACGGACTGAGTCATGATCGCCCCCAGGTCACGGAGAACCTGGCCCGGCGATTCAGACGGACGGAGGCTCCCGGCCTGCACGTCGGCCTGCTGCACGCCAACGTGGGTTCCCATGCCGAACATGCCCCTTACAGCCCCTGCTCGGTGGACGATCTCGCAGCCACCGGGCTCGACTACTGGGCGCTCGGACATGTCCATCGACGCCAGATCCTCCACCGGGAACCCTGGGTCGTGTATCCCGGCAATCTGCAAGGCCGCCATCCCGGGCCGGGAGAGCGTGGGGAAAAGGGTGCCCTCGTCGTCACGGTCGAAGCGGGGCAGGTCCTGGAGCCGCGCTTCGTGGCGCTCGATCGCCTCCGCTTCGAGGCGCTGACGCTGGACATCGGCGCCTGCGAGGACGTCACGTCCCTCATGCGGATGCTGCAACAGCAGGCGGACGAGTTGCTCGAGCGGCAACAGGGCCGCGGCCTCATCCTGCGTGCCGAACTGGTGGGCCGGGGCATGCTCTACGGCGAGTTGCGCCATCCGGGTCGCCTCGACGAGATGCTCGAAGAGTTGCGACGGGACCACGATCGCGCCGGACCCCTCGTCTGGTGGGATGACCTGCGCAATTCGGCCTCACCTCCGCTCGACCGGGAGGCCATCCGCCTGCGGGGTGACCTCTCGGCGAAGCTCCTCGAGCGTCTGGACCTCGTGACGACCGTGGACGGTGAGCGCGATCGCTTTCTCGAAGACACCTTCGCCCCGCTCGACCGATTCTCCACCCTGCTGGGTGCGCTCGATGAGGCAGGGAAGCGATCCTTGCTGGAAGAGGCCGAGACGCTCGCACTCGATCTGCTGGAAGGGGACTGAACATGCACCTCGAGGGCTGGTCGATAGACGGGTTCGGGCACTTCCGCGACCACCAGCAGCGCGCGATACCCTCCGGGCTGTCCGTGATCCTGGGGCCCAACGAGGCCGGGAAGAGCACGCTCCTGGCCTTCATCCGGATGGTCCTGTTCGGGGCCGGCAGCCGCTCGGGCGATCGCGTCCCCGCCCTGCACGGGGGGCGTCATGGCGGACGGCTCTACCTCCGGACGGGGCAGGGGCTCGCGGTGGTGCAGCGCCATCTGGAACGCAAGGACGGCCTCAAGGTGTGGCTTCCCGGGGAACGGGAAGGCACTCCCGAGGACCTGGCATCCCTGCTCGGTCACGCGAGCGCGGGGCTGTTTCGATCGGTGTTCGCCTTCAGCCTGACGGAGCTGCAGGATCCGGCCTTTCACCAGCAGGAGGGCATCCAGGACCGCATCTTCGCGGGCAGCCTGCAGGGCTCGCGCAATACCGCTCGCGAGGCGATCGCCCAGCTGAACCGTCAGAATGACGGAATTCACAGGGCTCGCGCCCGGGTCTCGGGCCTCATCGACCTCGAGCGCCGTGTCGAGGAGGCCCGTGAAGCCCTGAATCTCGCGAAGCGCGAGGCCTCCCGCTTCGGCGACATGCAAGCCGAGCAAAACCGCCTCGAGGCGCGGTTGGTCGAGCTCACGGAATCGCATACGCAGGCCCTTCAGGACGGGCAGGTGCTGACCATGCTGATCGAGCTCTGGCCGCGCTGGAGTGAAAGGATCTACCTGCAGGCAGCCCTCGCCCAGCTACCCCTGATCACGCATCTCCCCGATCGCGCCGAGGCGCGCTCCGTCGAACTCACGGCCCACCTCGACCAGGCGCGTCTCACCCGTGACCGTCACATGGAGGCCCTTTCTCGCCTCCATCACGACCTCGAGACGCTGCTCCCCGATGCGCGCCTGCAGCCCCTCGAGGACGAGTTCCTGGCGTTCCATGCCGGCCTGGCCGCATTCCAGCAGGGGCTCGGAGATCGCTCGGAAGAGCTCCGCCGCGTCGCGGACCAGGAAAGTCTGCTCGCCGCATCGCTCGCCCGCCTGGGCCCGGGCTGGACGCGGGATCGGCTCGCGGGCCTGGATGCATCGCCCGTCCGGCAGGACGAGGTGCGCCGTCGCCAGGTCCTGCTCGCGAGAGCCGAGGACCGATCAAAGGAAGCCGTCCGGTCAGAGTTCGAGGCCCGCGAGGCGCTCGTGCAGGGTCAACGCGATGCCGTGAGCCTGAAGAACCGCCTCGAACAGGTGGATCGGGCCTGGCAGGCCTCCGGGACCATGGGTGAACAGGTCGGGCAAGCCCTGGTAGCCGCCCGGCGGGATCTGGAGCGCCTCGAACGTCTGCGCGACGCCTGGCCCGCCTGGAACGAGCTCCAGTTGCTCCGGGCGCAGCTGGGCGACATGCCGGAAGTCCTGCCCATACCGGATAATGCCGAGGCGCTGCTGACCCGCTTCGTGACGCGTCTCGAGACGTTCGACGAGGAGGTCGCCGGGCTGGAGCGGGCTATCGAGGAGGCCAGGCATGCACGGGATGGCATCGAACCCGATGCCCTCGTCGCGGCAAACGAGGCGGACATCGAGGCCATCCTGCTCGAGCAACCCGTCTTTCTGTCCCGGACCGAATCGCTCGCGGACGAGCAAGCGCGTCTCGAGACGGCCCGGCGTGCTCTCGGTTCGGCGCTCGGAGCCCTCGGGTCGGACTGGACACGCGATCGCCTCGAGACCTTCGAGCCCACTCTGCCGCTCGTGGACGAGGTCCGGGAGCAGGAACTCGCCCTGGAGTCCGCCGGGCAGCGGGTCCAGGAGACCACCCGCGATGCTCAGCTCGCCGCCGGTCAGCGTGACGAGGCGCGCGATCGCCTCGACACGGCCCGGCAGCGGCTCGAGGCCCGGGGGCCCGTTCCGGCCATCGACGAGCTCGCGAGTCTCCAGGATGCGCTGATCGCCCTGGGCGAGCAGCTCGAGCAGGTCCGCGAGGGCCGCGTCACCGCAAAGGACCTGGCCGAGCGTTTCCGTGAGCTCGACCAGCTGATCAAGACCCGGGCACTGGATACCCGGGTCGGCTGGTCTGCCCCCGTGTGGTGGGCCCTGTGGGCGGGAATCGGTGTAGGCTTCCTGGCGGCGGCACTGCTGGCACCCGGTCAGCCCGTCCTGGCCGGGGTCGTGGCCCTGGCTGCCGCCTGCGGGGTGGCGATCGCGCTCTCGCGAGGGGGCTCGTCACCGGCTGCCGATCGCGCCCGGGCCGAGCTGCAACAGCAGCACCGGGTAGCCCGGCAAGACTTCGACAGGGTGCAGGCCGAACATGAGAGTCGCGAGGCAGCACTGGCCCGGATGTGGCAGGCGCTGGGCGGCACCGGCCTCCCCTCGACGGCCGATGTCGAAATGCGGCGCCAGCGCGCGAACCGTGACCTTGAGCAGGCGCGCGAGCGCGCACTGGCCGCCGAGAAGCTCGCCGATCTCCAGGAGCAACTGGCAACCGAGGAAGCCCGGGTGGTGCGGACCTCGGCGCTCGAAGGGGAGGCCCGGAGTGCGCTAGAGGCGCTTCAGGAGGCCTGGGGAGCCTGGCAGCGGACGGCCGGTCTCGGTGAGGCTCGCACCCCGCGCGGGGCCCTGGAGCGGCTCAACGGCCTCCAGGAGGCCAGGCGCTTGCTCGAGCAGGTCCACCTGGCGGAGTCGCGCGTGGCCGACCTCGACATGAAGCTTGCGGCCATCCACGATCGGGGTCAGGCCCTGGTCGCGGCGATCGGGGGTTCGCTCGACTCCCTGCGCGAGCGTCTGGACCGGGACCGGACGATGCGGCAAACCCGTCTGCAGGCCGAGGCGACGGTCCAGGAGCTCGAGAAGCGGCTGGGTTCGGTGCGCGAGGCCATGGAGCTGACGCTTGCGGAGCGCGATGCGTGGCTGGAGGCCACCGGGGCCCGGGATCCCCGGGACCTGATCGAGCGGCTCTCCGTGCAGCGGAATCGAGAGAGCTTGTCCGGGAAGATCCAGGATCGGGAAGGGGCCTTCGAGGCCCGGGTCGGCAAGGGGCCCGGGTCGGACGAGT
>JBEIFE010000214.1:0-4155 GCA_040382575.1 Candidatus Sericytochromatia bacterium | reverse complement strand
GTCGACGCGCACCATCGCGCTCCCATGGACTGGACGACCGAGGTCGTCGTGGTCGGATCCGGTGCCGGTGGCGCCGTGGTCGCAAGCGAACTGGCCGAAGCCGGGATTCCCACCGTGCTGGTCGAGCAGGGCTTCCACCACACGCGGAAGGCCTTCAATCAGCGGGAGCCGGACATGATGGCCCTCCTGTACGAGGATGCCGGCGCCCGGACGACGGCCGATGGCGGCATCGTCGTGCTCCAGGGGAAGGCCGTCGGGGGTAGCACCGTCGTCAACTGGGCCATCTGCTTCGATCCGCCTGCGGACGTTCTCACGACGTGGGCCACCGAACACGGTCTGCCGGACCTGCTCGATGAGGACCTCGAGCGTGCGCTCCGGAAAGTCCGCCATGTCCTGAACGTCCAGACCATTCCAGAGGAGATGGTGCCTCCGGGCGGGCAGAAGTTGCTCGCGGGGGCACGGTCACTCGGCCTCGTGTCCGGAATGCTGGAACACAACCGCACGGGTTGTCTCCAGAGCGGTTTTTGCATGCTGGGCTGTGCTTACGATCGCAAGCAGACCATGCTGGTGACGTACGTGCCCCGGGCGCAGCATCACGGTGCGCATCTCTTGACCGGTGCGCGTGTCGACCGCATCGTGCACCGGGGCGACGTGGCCACCGGAATCGAGGGCCACCTCCGCGACGAGCAAACCGGAGAGATGCATCCTTTCCGGATCGCGGCGCGACACGTCGTCGTGGCGGGTGGCGCCATCGGTACGCCGATGTTGCTCCAGCGAAGTGGTATCGCTCCGCGCGCGGGCCATAATCTCACGCTTCATCCGACCAGTGCGGTGATCGCGCGTTTCGACGAGCCCATCCAGGCGCATCGCGGGATTCACTACACCACTCATGTCTCGGAATGGGCACGGGATGGCATCCTGATCGAGAGCGTCTTCGCCTATCCGGGCTTACTGGCGGCCAGCTCGATGCTCCGGGGAGCGGAACTCGAGCGCCTGATGTCGTCTTATGACCACCTCGCCGGCGCCATCGTCCTCGTTCACGACGAGGGGCGCGGGCGTGTCGAGGCGCTACCCGACGGTACCCCGGCGATACATTACACCGTAGATGCGCGCGATGCGGTGCGTGTCCGCAAGGGCTGGCAAGAACTGGCGCGCATCTATCTCGCGGCCGGTGCGCGGGAGGTCCTCATACCGCACGTGGATGCCCGTCCGGTCACCCGGGTCGCCGATATCGACTCGATCGCGCACTTGCCGATGGAGTCGTGTCGTTACGCCCTGTTTTCTGCCCACCAGATGGGAACGGCCCCCATGGGGCCGCCCGATCGCGCCGTTTGTGACCACAGGGGCCGCGTCCACGGCATGCAAAACGTGCTCGTGGCTGACACGAGCTTGTTTCCGACCTCTCTCGGTGTGAATCCTCAGATCACGGCCGCCACTCTGGCCACGCGGGTGGCCTGGAACCTCGCCCGGACCATCTCTCGGGATGACATGCTACAATCGGCGTCCGTATCCAGTCCATCCAGCTAGGAGTGTTCATGACGTATCTGAAGAAGTTTTCCTCTGCCCTGGTCGCTACCGCTCTGTGCATCGTCGCGTTCATGGGTCCCGTGATGGCTGAACCCTTCTTCGCCTCCCCGACGGATGCCGAAATGGCTCGTCTGGAAAAGGGCGAGATCATCACGACCGGTCGTACCCTTCCGGGTACGAGCGTCAACGAGTTCACGGCAGTGGGCATCGTCAAGGCCAACTGGGAAGACATCCTCGAGTACTACGCGGACGTCCAGAACACCCGTAAGTTCCAGAATGCGATCACCAAGATCGACGTGATCCAGGAGAATCGCGCCGAGATGTGGCGACGCGCGCATTACGATCTGAGCCTGCCCTGGCCGATCGGTCAGCGCGAGTTCAACCTGTACCTGTCCGCGAACCGCGATCGCCGCTTCATCGAGTGGAAGTTCGAACGTGGCAACATCAAGGAGCAGCGCGGATCCTACGCGACGAAGGAACTCGGATCCAAGAAGACCCTCGTGTCCTATCGCGTCGCGGCCGACCTCGACACCTGGCTCCCGGCCTGGATCATCAACTTCATCCAGGCCGGCACCATTCCTCACGTCATCGAGCAGGCCCGCAAGGACGTTCACTAGTCCTCACGGGCATCCTTATCGGCTCATCCAGGGCGCCGGGGCGGCATCGCTCCGGCGCTCATGCCTCCGTCGTGTCCCAGCACCTGGCCCGTCATCCAGGACGAGTCCGGTCCCAGGAGCCATTCGGCGAGGCTCGCCACCTCGTCGGGCGTTCCGATTCGCCCGAGTGGATGCATGGCTTCCGAGGCGCTTCGGGCCGGACCTGACCGCGTGATGGGGGCCGCCAGTGGCGTGTCCACGAGACCCGGGGCGATCGTGTTGAGCCGGATCCCGTAGGGCGCATAGGTGATCGCAGCGCTACGGACCATTCCGGCGACGCCTGCCTTGGCCGCGGCGATCGCCTCGTGGTTGCTGAGGCCCGTCTGGCCGGCTACCGAGCCGAAGGCCACGATGCTGCCCGACTTGCGATCCATCATGGGCTTGAGGCTGGCCTTCATCACGAGAAACAGGGTCCGGACGTTGATATCGAGTGCCGCCTGGAGGTCTTCCAGCCTCGTCAGATGAAGCGGTCGCAGGACGATCGATCCGATCGCGTGGGCCACCCCATCGAGGGTCTCGTAGGTCTCCAGCATCATGGAGACGGCACGCTGGCAATCGGCTTCCTCGCGGGTATCGCCAGGGATGGCGATCGCCGATGAACCCAGTTCGCTCACGGCAGCAGCCAGTTTCGCCTCGTCCCGGGCGAACAGGCCCACGGCGTGGCCCCGGGATACGAGACGCCTCGCGAGGGCAAGTCCGATACCTCCCGTTCCTCCGGGAATCAGCACGTGCAATCTGGTCATGAGGGAATCCTTTCTGGAGGATGGGCCGGGTTCAAAACAGGCGGTCCTGTCCGGTCGGGGACAGATCCCCTGGCGACAGACGATCACCGCGCGCGAGCTTCTGCTGGACGATCTCGGCCACCTGCGCATCGCGGATGCGGTCCATTTCTGCGCGTTTGCGCAGCGATGCCAGCGGAACGGCCATCCTCGGATTGCCGCTCAGGCGATGCGCGTGACGGGCGAGGAATGCCCAGTAGAGCCGGGTGATGGGACAGGTCTTGCGAGGGTCGAAGGCGCAAGCTTCGCAATGGTCGCCCATCCGGGCGAGGTAGGCGGCACCCGAGACATACGGTTTGGTCGTCATGAGTTCGCCCGTGGCGAAGGTGCCCATGCCGAGAACGTTGGGTTCGACGACCCAGTCGAACGCGTCGGTATAAGCGACCCAGAACCAGTCCGTGAGGTCACGTGCCGATACATCGAGCAAGGTGGCCAGGTTGGAAAGCACCATCAGGCGCGTGATGTGGTGACTGTAGCCCTCGGCCCACACTCCCTCGATCACGTCGTCCAGACACGCCAGACCGGACGCTTTACCCCAGAAAGCGGGGGGGACGGGGCGGGTGGATTCCAGAAAAGCGGGAACGGCTCCGCCATCCAGACCGGTGGCCCGGGAAGGACTCCAGGGGTGTCCGGCCCAGTCGGCATATCCCCCGTCGCCCGGAAGCGCTCGCACGGGAACGTCCTGCCACGCCCCGTCCACGCCGGGGAGACGCCGGAAGCCATCCGTGGTCAGGTGGACGTGCCTGACGAACTCTCGCCAGCCGATCACCTGACGGATGAAGCCTTCCTGGCTCGCCAGCGGAATGTCGGCCTCGAGAACGTCCCGCACGATCCGGCGGGGCAACAACCTGTGCAGGTTCATCAGGGTCGAGATCCTGGAATGGAAAAGTCCGCGGTGTCGGCGGGACATCGCATCCTCGAATGGACCGAAGTGCGGCAGACAGGCCTCGAGTGCCCACCTCCACAGATTCTCGGCGTGCTCCCGCGTGACGGGCAGCTTGGTGAGGTCGAGGTGACCGGGATGAGCGCCGACGACGCGCCGCACGAGGTCTCCGACCTCCTCGGTGATGGGATCGGGCTGGAACACCGGAACATCAGGAGCCGATGGGCTCCCTTTCCAGGGTTCACGGTTCTCGGCATCGAACGAGAACTTGCCTCCGACGGGCTTGCCTCGCTCCATGAGGATGCCGGTC
>JBEIFE010000213.1:0-4164 GCA_040382575.1 Candidatus Sericytochromatia bacterium | reverse complement strand
TCGTGGGCGATCGCCACGTGCCGCTCGAGATTCCAGCCCAGATCGCCGAGACGCGCCGAGGTCTGGGCGATCGCGACGGCCGGGACGCGAGCGGAATCAGGGTTTCGCAAGCGCGTTACGGCCATTCTGGATGGTGTCCAAGGCACGAGCAATCTTGGTCTCGAGCTGGGAGAGCACCTCCTCGGCATATCGATCCGCCTCGGCGATCTGATGGGAGACCGAGCGCTGGGCCTCATCCTGGATGCGCTGCGCTTCCTCGGTGGCCATCCGCACGATCTCTTCCTGAGAGACGAGCGACTGGACGTGCGCATGAGCTTGCTGCATCAGGGTCTCGGCCCGATTCTGAGCATCCGACACGATGGTCGACTCGCGCGAAACGAGTTCGCGAGCGCGCTCGAATTCTTGCGGCAGGATCTTGCGGAGCTCATCCAGGGCATCGAAGAAGCGCTCTTCATCGATGACGGTCTTGCTGGTGAATGGAATCTTGATGCCGGTCTCGAGGAGACCGGTCAGATTCGAGATCAGCTGTTCGACTGAAAACTTCGGAGCGTCGATGGACGTATCCTCCAAGGAGATCGGGGTCATCTTCACGAGAAACGTTCCCTCAGGCGTTGCGCGACGAGGTCCGGCACGAGGCCTTCAGGAGGCCCCCCGAGCGAAGCGATCTCGCGGACCGTGCTGCTGGACAGGTACAGATGCTCGGCCGCGGTCATGAGAAAGACCGTCTCGAGCTGGGGATTGAGCTTCTTGTTGGTCAGAGCGATGCGAAGTTCCGCGTCGAAATCCGATACGGCGCGCAGGCCCCGGATCAGGATATGCGCGCCCTTCTGGCGAGCGAAATCGGCGGTGAGGCCCGTGAAATGCTCGATATCGACCCGGTCGAGATGCCCCGTGACGGCACGCAACATCTCGACGCGCTCCTCGAACGTGAACACACACTTCTTGGTGGTGTTCGCGAGGACGGCCACGACGACCCGGTCGAAGATCGCGTGGGCGCGCTCGAGAATGTCGATATGACCGTTGGTGACCGGGTCGAAGGAACCCGGATAGATGGCTACCGGCACGAGGTCCTCACTGGGCTCACGGACAGGGGCTCAACCGCAAAAATAACCTCCGGACACCGACCCGACAAGCGGGTCAGACGTCGCACCAACCGAGGGGTTCAGCGCTTGAGACGCTGCTTGCGTAGACGGATCGACTGCGGCGTCACCTCGACGAGCTCATCGTCCTGGATGTATTCCATCGCACGTTCGAGCGGCATATCCTGAGGCGGCGTGAGGCGGACGAGTTCTTCACCACCAGCCGAGCGCATGTTGGTGACCTTCTTGGCGCGGCAGACGTTGATCTCGAGATCCTGGGGACGGTTGTGCTCGCCGACGATCATCCCCGCGTAGACCCGGGTACCAGGCGCGATGAAGAACAGTCCGCGATCCTCGAGATTCTGGATGGCGTAGGCCGTGCTATCCCCCTGCTCGAAGGCGATGAGCACGCCGTTGCGCTGCGCGCCGATGTCGCCTGCGTGCGGCCGGTATCCCACGAACGAGTGGGTCATGATGCCCTCGCCCCGCGTCACCCGGATGAAGTCCGAGCGGAAGCCGATCAGGCCGCGGGCCGGAATCTCGAACTCGAGCACCTGCCGGCTGCCTTCCGAGACCATGCTGACCATGTCCGCACGGCGCGAACCAAGGCGCTCGATGCAGGATCCCTGGGTCCCATCCGGGACATCCAGGACCAGCCGCTCGTAGGGTTCGAGAATGCCCTCTTCCTCGGAGCCGTGGAAGATGACGCGCGGCTTGCTGATCTGGAACTCGTAGCCCTCGCGACGCATGGTCTCGACCAGGATGCCGAGGTGCAGCTCTCCACGTCCCGAGACCATGAACGAGTCGGTGGTGTCCGTCTCTTCGACGCGCAGCGAGACGTTGCGCTCGAGTTCCCGGTTGAGCCGTTCACGGATCTGGCGAGAGGTGACGAACTTGCCCTCCTGGCCGGCAAACGGGCTGTCGTTGACCGAGAAGGCCATCTGGAGAGTCGGCTCGTCGATGGAGATGAGAGGGAGAGCCTCGAGGTTGTCGACGTCGCAGAGAGTCTCACCGATGTTAGCATCGGGGAATCCCGCCACGGCGACGATGTCGCCCGCTCGCGCCTCGGTGGTCTCGACCCGATTGAGGCCGAGGAACGTGTAGAGCTTGCTGACCTTGTTCTTGACGACCGTGCCGTCGGCCCGCATCAGCGCCAGCTGCTGGCCTGCGCGCAACGTCCCGCGCTCGATGCGACCGATGACGATGCGGCCGAGATACTCGGAGTAATCGAGCGTGGTGACCTGAAGCTGGACCGGGGCGTCCAGGGCCGTATCAGGCGCGGGGATGTGGGTGAGGATCGACTCGAAGAGCGGTCGGAGGTCTTCACCCTCGCGATCCACCTCATGGCTCGCGATTCCACGGATACCCGAGGCGAAAACCGTCGGAAACTCGATCTGGTCGTCATCCGCACCGAGATCGATGAACAGGTCCAGCACCCGGTCCAGGACCTCATGCGGACGAGCCCCGGGGCGGTCCATCTTGTTGAGGACGACGATCGGACGAAGTTTGCGCTCCAGCGCCTTGCGCAGCACGAATCGCGTCTGCGGCATGGGCCCCTCGAACGCGTCCACGATCAAGAGACAACCATCGACCATTCCGAGTACGCGCTCGACCTCTCCCCCGAAGTCGGCGTGCCCCGGCGTGTCGACGATGTTGATCTTATGCTCTCCGTATCGGACAGCCGTGTTCTTGGCGAGGATGGTGATGCCTCTCTCGCGCTCGAGGTCGTTGGAGTCGAGCACGCACGCTTCGACCTTCTCGTTCTCGCGGAAGACGCCAGACTGCTTGAGCAGCCCGTCGACGAGGGTGGTTTTCCCGTGGTCGACGTGGGCGATGATGGCAACGTTGCGGATGTTCGCGGAATCCATTGAACCTCTGGGCATCAGGTCTCGGGCGGTGGACATCTTGCCATTGTGCGGTGAATCACGGGCAGGAGTCAAAGCCTTTTCGCCACGACATCCATCAACTGCCACGTTTGCGGCACACGGGCGGATCTGTTAAAATTTGTTATAAGTGTCACTCGCCAATCCCCGGGGGTTCCGATGTCCAGCGACGTCGTGACTGGTGAGAATGCCCCACCGTCGATCCGGGGCCTTCGAACCGGTCAGGCCTATTTCTATGCGGTGATCGCCCTGGGGTTGGGTCTGCTCTCCCTGGCCACGATCCTCCACCCGTCCTTCGGACATCTGCTCACTCCGCTGTTCTGGCTACTGGCCCTCGTCGGCGTCTGTACCGAGGTCTTCGCCGTCCCCCTGCCCCGGGGAGGCCATCTGTCCCCTGCCTTCGCGATCATCTTCGCCTGCCTCATCATGCTGGGGCTGGTACCGACCCTGCACCTGATCATCCTGATCGCGACCGCGTCGTCCCTGGCCATCCGCAGGCGCACCTCGTGGCTGGTCGCCTTCAACGTCTCTCAGCTGACCCTTACCTACACGCTGGCCCATCTGGTGCTCTGCCTGGGGTCCGCGGCTCACCGGACGAACATCTTCACGGGAAGCACCTTCGACTGGATTGGCCAGGCCAGCGGAGGCAACCTGTTCGCCATCGACGCTCTCGTCTGGGTATTCGCGGCGATGTTGACCCAGCTTGTCGTCAACGTTCTCCTGGTGAACAGCTACATCGCGCTCGAAAAGCACGTCTCGATCTGGAAAGTCGTCTGGGAAGACGATCGCTGGGAACTCCTCTTCACGCTGGGTCTGTTCCCGCTGGCGATCCTCATGGTCGAGCTCTACCGACGGATGGGCATCATGGGGGCGGCGCTCGTCCTGGTCCCCTTCGTGGTGTCCTCGATCGTATTGCTGCTCTACATCAAGATGCGCCAGACGAGTGCCGCGCTCCGGACAGCCCACGCGGAGCTGGAGATCATTCACGACATCACCCAGCGAATCAGCTCGCACATCGATCTGCCGAGCACGCTGACGCTGATCGGCAGTGCCATCGCCACGCACCTCGGAGACGCGGAAGTCCGGATCTACCTCAAGCAGGATGGGGGCGAGGTGTTCCTGCCGCAGCGTATCGGCGATCGCGAGCCCACCGGACTGTCGTCCGTCGTGGCTGGCGAGGGCCCACTGGGCCGATGGGTGCG
>JBEIFE010000212.1:0-4168 GCA_040382575.1 Candidatus Sericytochromatia bacterium | reverse complement strand
TCTCGGGCATCATCGGGGCGTCGGCGAACAACTCGGTGGGCGTCGTGGGCGTCGCGCCGAACGTGAAGCTGATGGGCATCAAGGTGCTCGGGGATGACGGTCGCGGGTCGACGGCAGCCGTGGTCGGTGGGATCAAATATGCGGCCGATTACGGAGCCAAGATCATCAACATGAGCCTCGGCTCACCCGACACGACCATCGACCCGGCCATCCAGGCGGCCATTGCCTACGCCAACCAGAAGGGCGTCATCGTGATCGCCGCTGCGGGCAACAACCGGGGCGATGTCGGTTCCCCCGCGAACGACCCCGGGGCGATCGCCGTCTCGAGCACGTCCCAGTTCCTTTGGTTCGAATATCTGTCCTGGTTCTCGAATCGCGGTCCCAAGGTCGAGGTCTCCGCTCCCGGCGGTTCGATCTGGTCCACCGTGCCGCTCGATGCCAACAAGACCGGTTCCACCGGATACGGCAAGCTCTCGGGGACCTCGATGGCAGCTCCCGTCATCGCCGGTGCCGCGGCCGTTGTCGTCGCTCGCCATCCGAACTGGACGCCCCAGCAGGTTCACCAGGCCATCGACACCGCCGTCGTCGACAAGGGCTCCAACGGGCGCGATTCCCGGTATGGCTATGGCCGTATCGATCTCGCGAAGCTCGTGACGCTCTAGCCGAGCAATCCGCACCACCAAGGGGGCCCGGACGTGCGTCGACACGTTCGGGCCCCCTTGCTAGCATGGCAAGGTCAACCCCCTCACGCTCAAGTGACAGGAGCCCCGGTATGGCGTCCCTCCAGCAGCTCGGCCAGGCCACCTCGTTCCCCCAGACCCCCGAAGAGGCTCGCCTCGAGGTTTTTCCCAACCCACGGCCGGCGCGGGACTACCTCATCCAGTTCACCTGTCCCGAGTTCACGGCCATCTGCCCGGTGACGGGCCAGCCCGATTTCGCCACCATCCGCATCGCCTACACCCCGGATGAGCGGTGTGTCGAACTCAAGAGTCTCAAGCTCTACCTGGGCTCGTTCCGCAACACCGGGATCTTCCATGAGGCCGTCACCAACCGCATCCTGGATGACCTCGTCGCGCTGCTCGATCCGCGTTTCATGGAGGTCGTGGGAGACTTCTCGGTGCGCGGCGGCATTCACACCGTCGTGACGGCCACGCATCGCAAGGCAGGGGAATCCGCCTGATGTGGGCGCGCCTCATGTCTCTCGGCTTGCTTGCCGTGACGGCCTGCTCGGTGCCCTTCTTGCGTTCGATGAGCGACCCCGAGCCCGTCTTCGCACCGCTTGCGGCCGTACCGGTTGTCACGTACTCGAGGGCAACCGGCGCACTCGCCCCCGAGTACTACCATGAAGATCGGCTCGTGATATTCGGAAACGGGGACTGGGTCGCCCGGCGCTCCTACCCCTACACGGCCCCTCCTCGGCAGCAGGGCCTGGGGGCCGGCGCCATCCGGCAGGAAGCCTTGCAGGAGATCGTCGATGAGGCCTTCCGGGGCTCTCCGCGTTTCATCGATACCTCGTCGTCCAGTCCGCCTCTGCCCGGCGCCGGGACGACGACGGTCGAGCTCGTCCTGAAGTCTGCCACCCGTTCCGTGGCCGTGATCGGTCCGCTGCCTGCGGCCGTGCAGCGGGTCGTGAGCGCGATCGAGGCACGGACGATGACGATCGATCCGTCCAGCGAACCGGGCTGACCCTCAGGCGCGATCGGTCAACAGGTCGAGAGCCAGATAGCGCCCGCTCGGGCGATCGCTCTCGATGAGCTCCACCAGCGCGGGCGCATTGGCCTCCGGTCCGGGTAGCCACAGATCTTCGCCGGGAAAAGACTCCCTGTACAGGTCCGTCAGCATGTCCCCTGGGTCCACCGCATAGACGCGCCATTCGGGATGTTCCAGGGCCAGGGTCGCCGACTGATGGTCGAGCGCAGCCTTCGACATCCCGTAGACCCCCCATCCTGCGAAAGCTTCCGGAGCAGCATCGGACGACACGTTCAGGATGCACCCTCCTGGCACCAGCGAGGAGGCCAGGCTCTGCAGGACCGCGAGTGGCGCCATCGTGTTGATGCGCAGCACCCGTTCCAGGTCGTGCCAGTCCAGGTCCAGCAACGCGGGTCGGGGGCTGGGGCCGAGAATCGCGGCATTGTTGACGAGGGCATGCAGGGGGCCGAGCGCCTGGACGGGTCCGGCCAGCCGTTCCCGGTGACCGGGATCGGCGACGTCACCCGGGACGGTCGTCACGTGGGTCCAGCCCATCAGGCGCTCCCGGGCTGCTTCGACCGCTACCGTGCAACGCCCCGTGATGACCAGATGCCACCCTCGGCGGGCCATCTGGCTGGCGAGGGCCAGACCCAGGCCCCGCGATGCTCCTGTGATGACGGCAAGCCGGGGCACGGTGGTTCCTCCTGGGCGATCACGGCTGGTCACGATCCGGTCGCGGCGCGAGCCATCGATCCAGCATGCGGATCATCGTACCGAGCACCCAGGAACTGACCAGGAAACGGGCCATGGCGTGAAGCATGGTGACCTCGTTTGGTTGATGCGTATTGATATCATCATGATAGGCGTCCCGGCATCGGGAAGCAAGAGGCCTGGTAACATGGACCCATGGCCATGTTCGATACTCATACCCTCGAAGTCCTCGAATGGCCCCGGGTCCAGGCGATCCTGGCGGGGCTCGCCTCCACGGCTGCTGGCCGGGAACGCCTGGGGACGCAGGAGTTTCATGCGCATCCGGACGTTCTCGCGCAGGTCCTCGGTCTGACGGGGGAGGCCCGCGACCTCCTGAGCGATGAAGGGGAGCCAGGCTTCCAGGGCGTGCACGATCTGCGGGCCGATCTGCGTCGGCTCGAGCAGGGGGCCTCCCTGGGCGGCCCCGAACTGGTGGCGATCGCCCGGACTTGGCAAGCAGCCGCGCGCCTCAAGCGTCACCTCGAGTCACGCGCCGAGCGATTCGTGGGACTCGCGGACCTCGTGCGCCCGATCCGGCCTCAGCCTGTCCTCGTCGAGGCGATCGACCGGGCCCTGGATCCGTCGGGCGAGGTCAAGGACGATGCCTCGGAGACCCTGGCCGGGATTCGACGCCGCATGGTTGCTCGCACCTCCGAGATCGAGGAGCAGCTTCATCGTCTCGTTCGCCGCCATGCCGACGCCCTCCAGGACACCGTGACGACGACCCGCAAAGGGCGTTTCGTGCTGATGGTCCGGGCCGAGGCCCGCTCCCAGGTTCCGGGTATCGTCCATGACCAGTCTGCCACCGGCGTGACCCTCTTCATCGAGCCCATGGCCCTCGTCGAGCCGACCAACGGACTCGAGCGTCTGCGTCTCGAGGAGCGTGACGAGGTCGCCCGGATCCTGACCGCCCTCGGTGACCGCGTCCGGGACGTGTCCGAAGAGTCGCGATGGATGATCGAGGCGCTCGCCGAGCTCGATGCCGTGCTCTCACGCGGGCGTCTGGCCCTGCGCTGGGATGGCCGGCTCCCCCGCCTCGAGGATGGAGGGAGCACGGTCCTGTACGGGGCTCGTCACCCGCTCCTGGTCGAGCTCCTCGGAGATCGGGTCGTGCCGGTCGATCTGCAAGTGGGCGACGGGCGCTCGATCGTCGTCATCACGGGCCCGAACACCGGTGGCAAGACCGTCGCGCTCAAGACCCTCGGTCTCGTGACGCTCATGATCCAGGCGGGACTTTTCCCGCCTCTCGAACCTTCCAGCCGGATCGCGCCCGTGCGGCAGCTCTTCGCCGACATCGGGGACGAGCAGAGCCTGGCCCAGAACCTCTCGACCTTCTCCGGGCACATGCGCAACCTGGTGAACATCCTGGGTCGGGCCGATGCTCGCACCCTGGTCCTGCTCGACGAGCTCGGTGCCGGCACGGACCCGCAGGAAGGGGCTGCTCTGGCGCGGGCCCTCCTCGAGAGCCTCCAGGCACGTGGAACGCGCGTCGTCGCCACCACCCACTTCGGCGAGCTCAAACGCCTCGCCTACGAGCTCCCGGGCTTCGCCAACGCCTCGGTCGAATTCGACACGCGCTCCCTTCGTCCCACCTTCCGGGTCCTGATGGGGATTCCTGGCCAGTCGAACGCCCTGGCGATCGCCGCCCAGCTGGGACTGCCGCCACAAGTGGCCGCCCGTGCCCGCGAGATCCTGAGCCGCGGCTCGGACGAGAGTTCCGGGCTCATCG
>JBEIFE010000211.1:0-4177 GCA_040382575.1 Candidatus Sericytochromatia bacterium | reverse complement strand
CCTCGACGGCTATCATCAGGTGGCCACCCCCTCCCTCGACGATCTCGTCCTCCGACTCTGGAAGTATCTGCCTCACACCGTGCGCCTCGTGATCCTGACCCGGCAGGAGCCCGATTTCCCCTTCCGTCAGCGGGTCGCCTCGGGGGACCTCGTGCTCGTCACCGAGGCCGAACTCGCTCTCGACCTCCAGGAGGCCCGGACCTGGGCCCCCGATTTCCCGGAAGAAGCCCTTCAGCGACGGCTCCGGGAGACGGGCGGCATGCCCGCTGCCTGGTGCCTGCCCGACGAGGGGTTGGAGGCCCAGCTCGAAGAGAGCCTCAGACACCTCTCGGCTCCCCGGTCACGCGAAATCCTCGTGCGTCTTTCGTGGCTCGATGGGCTGCCTCTCCAGGATCTGGAGGTCGTCCTCGAGGTTGCTCCCGCGGATCCGGCCATCGCCGAGCTGACCCGCTCCCATCTCGTCAGGCGTGAGGCGGATGGCACCCTGTCGGTCGTCGAGCCTTACCGGCAGGCCCTCCGTCGCCGGGAAGGCCTCCAGGCGGCGAGGCCCGAGATCCGGGAGGCCAGCGATCGCCTGGCCAGCCAGCTCTGGGCAAATGGCCAGGCTTCCACGGCCCTCGACATGTGGCTGGAGGGAGGACTCGTCGAGACCGCCGTCCAGCGCCTCGAGTCCGTGGCCGAGGACTGGCTACGCGAGGGACATGTCGAGCGTCTGGAGCGGATGCTCCTGCGTCTGGGCCCCGCAAGCCGGACTCCACGCCTGGCTCTCGCCCAGGGGGAACTCTTCCGGCGTCGAGGTCAGGTCGAGGCCTCGCGGCATGCGCTCACCTTTGCCGATCAGGCGTGCTCGGAGTCCGGTCTCGTCATCGCAGCGGCCCAGGCCCGGGTGCGACTCGGGATGCTCGAGGCAGCCAGCGGCGAGCCAGACAGGGCCCGTGCCTGGCTCGAGAAGGCGCGTCACATCGGGATGGACGCGCCCCGTCTCGCGCTGGACGTGCGGAATCTCGAAGGAGGGTTGCACCTGGTCGAGGGTCAGCCCCGGGCTGCCATCCCCGAACTCGAGGCGTCTCTCGAACTGGCCCTCCAGGTTGAAGACCCGGCTGCAGCCGCCCGGGCGCTGCATAACCTGGCCGTGGCCCGCACCCAGCTCGGCCTGTACCGGGAGGCCCTCGAGACCTACGACCGGGCGATCGTCACCTACCAGGTGGGGGGTGCCCCGCGGGTGTGGATGACGGCCGTGAACCGCTCACTCGTGCTCATGTACCTCGATCGGCATGCCGAGGGTCTCGAGGCGGCCGAGGAGGCCCTGGCCCTCGTCCGGCGATTCCATCTGCACCGCGAGCAGGGATTCGCCTTGCGGACGCTCGCCCACGGACACCTGGGCATGGGTCACCTCACCCCGGCTCGCCTCGCGCTCGACGAGGCCGAACTCCTGGCCCGGGAAGACGGGGATGCCCTGGCGCTGGGTTACACGCTGCATTACCGCGTCGACCTGGCGCTGGCCGAGCGGGATGTCACGCTTGCTCGACGGTGTCTCGAGGTTCTGATCCGGCTGCTCGGCGAGGTCTCGCTCCAGACTCCGGAGTTCCTGCTCACCCGCCTGCGCATCGCGCGGGCCTCGGGAGACGAGGACCAGGCGCGATCCTGGCTCTCGGTTCTGCGCAGCCGGGCTGAGAGCCAGGAGGCCACGGGCATCCTCGAGTGGCTCGATTCCCACGTCGGGTCCCTCGAGCCACCCACCGGTGACGCGCCAGCCGAGGCCACCCGGGTGCCGGAGCTGGTCATCCGCTGCCTGGGCGCCTTCCAGGTGACCCGCGGGGGTCAGGACCTGCACGACCGTGACTGGCAGAGTGCCCGGGCGCGTCACCTGTTCGCTTATCTGCTGCATACGCCCGAAGGCTCGATCAAGGACCAGCTCCTCGAGGCCCTGTATCCCGATGAACCCGGTTCGGATGCGCCCCTCAACATGAGCCTCTCGCGCATGCGGAAGGCCCTGGAGCCCGATCTCGAGCGCGGTCAGGCCTCGCGGTACGTCCTGCGCTCGGATGGTCGCTACCGGTTCAACCGTCAGGTGCCCTTCGAGCTCGACACGCTGCGCTTCGAGGAGGCCATCCGCCAGATGCGTGCCCGCAAGGGGTCAGAGGCATGTGAGCCGGCCCTCGGGGCTCTCGCCGTCTACACGGGTGACTTTCTGCCCGGGGTCGATCTGGCCTGGGCCCTGGCCCTGCGGCAACGGTACCGGGACTGGGCCCTCGAGGCCTGTCAGGTCCTGCTCGACGGAACATCCGATGAGAACGAGGCCTGGCAATGGATCGACCGGGCGATCGCCATCGACCCGCTCGACGAGACCTTCAACCGCGAGATCGTCCTGCGTCACCTCGAAGCCGATGACCGCCTGAGGGCCCGGGAACACCTGGCACTCTACGGCAGGCGTTACCGCGATCGCCTGGGCATCGATCCGCCTCCTGACCTCGCGGAACTCGTCACGGGAGCCTGAACGTACGCACCGTTTTTTCGGTCCAGCCGGGCCCCTTACCCTCGAAAGGATGACCCCTTGATGTTCAGTCCCTCCCCCCGGATCCGCACAGGAAGGACCTTGGTGCTCGGGCTGCTCTCGCTGACTCTCGGCTGGATGGCACCGGGACCGGATCGTCTGGCCCGCGCCGCTGAAGTTCCGGCCAGCAACTCACCGGTGGTCGAGAGTCCTCACGTCGAGACGCCCGTGCTGGTCGTGGGGGCCGGCCTCGCGGGCCTCACGGCTGCGCATCGCCTGCGCCAGGCGGGGCTCGAGGTCACGGTTCTCGAGGCCACGACGCACCTGGGGGGACGCATGCGCTCGGCGCGGTACCCGGAGGGCGTCTCGGCAGAGGCGGGTCTGGAAGAACTGTGGGACAGCAATCCCGCCGTCGGGCTCGCGGCCGAACTCGGCGTCGAGATGGAGCCCTCGGCCACGGCCTTCTCGAGCTTCACGCATGCGGGCAAGCTCTACCCGATGACCCAGGACACCAATGAGGCCTTCGTCCGGCATGTGCTCGGACCGAAGGAATACCCCCGATTCCAGGGCTGGGACCGCCGGATGCAGGCCCTCCATGCCCGGGTATGGCAGCGGCCCCTGCCCGCTGACCTCAAGGCGCTCCAGAACGTCTCGTTCGGCGAATGGCTGGCAAGCAAGAGCGGGCTCTCTCCTCTGGCCCAGGCCCTCGTGCGGGCCGAGACCGAGCCCGAGTTCGGCCAGTCGGCCGACGCGATCAGCGCGCTCGACGGGATAGACGAGTGGCACATCTTCTCGGGGAAGGGTGTGGGCTCCCACCACGTGGTCGGGGGGAACCAGCGCCTCGCGGAGGTTCTGGCCGATCGGATCGGACGGGAACGCATTCACCTGGGTTCGCAGGTCACGCGGATCGCCCGCTTCAAGGATCACGTCGATGTCACGGCCCTCGAGACGTCGACCTACACGGTCCGCCACTTCCGGGCCCGCCACGTCGTGACGACGATGCCGCTCTTCCGGCTTTACGAGATCCAGATGGAGCCCCCGCTGTCCCCACCGGTCCAGCAGGCGATCGCCACCCAGACCTGGGGGGCCTACTTCGTTGCACACGTCGTGCTCGATCGTCGCGCCGAGCGCTTCTGGCATCGGAACGGGGAAGATCTGCTGCCGATCCTCTCGGGTGGGCCACTGGGCGTCATCTACGGGGGTAATCCTCCCGAGGCAACGGGCTCCACGATCCTGAACCTGCTCGTGACCGGGCCCCATGCCGAGGCCTACAACGCCCGGACCGGATCCGTGGACGACGTGCGCAAGGCGATCGCCCCCGAACTCGAGAAGTTCTGGCCTGGCATCGGACGCGACGTCCGGTACATGACGTTCGTGCGGTACCATCCCCGGGCGATCGCTGGCTGGCCCGTCGGGCGATCGCGCTTCGACGCACTCTCGGACGAGGTGCGCAGGCCTCAGGGGAGGCTGTACCTGGCCGGTGACTTCACCGAGAACACCCATTCCGACGGGGCTTCCTGGTCGGCGATCCGCGTCGTCCGGCAGATCTGCGCGGCCGAGGGTGTACCCGTCCCGGAGGGTCTGCCGGAGCGTCATCCGGTCCGTTAGCTCCTCGTTAGGCGATCGCGGGAAGACCTACCCGGAACGCGTGATCCGTCCGCGGAAAGGGTCTGGGAGCGTCAT
>JBEIFE010000210.1:0-4185 GCA_040382575.1 Candidatus Sericytochromatia bacterium | reverse complement strand
GGCCCTGGCGGGCGGCACTGCGAATTCCGTTGACGTTCCAGCTGACGATGCGCATGCAAATCCTTGATCTGTCCAGGACAGACGCTTGACAAGAGGGTGCCAGATTGAATCCCATGGGAGCTGTCCAACCCGTTCGCGGGATGTGACGGAGGCGCGAGAGGAGCTGCCCCATGGTCGAACCTCCCTATTATCTCTGGAACCAGTGGTACCTGGTGGGTCGCGTCCCCGATCTCGGTCGCGGCAAGACGGCCTCCATCACCGTCATGGATGTTCGGATCGCGCTTTATCGCGATACTGCAGGCCGGGTCGTGGCCCTCGAGGACCGCTGTCCCCACGTGGGTGCGCAGCTATCGCTTGGCAAGGTCCACGGAGATTGCCTGAGCTGCCCCTTCCATGGCTGGACTTTCGACCAGGGGGGAGCCTGCGTGGACATCCCCTCGATGGGCACCCCGACGCCCGCGCTGCGGAACTTGATGGTCCAAACGTTCCCCACCCACGAGGCCGCCGGGCTGTTGTGGCTGTTCATGCGTTCGGACGCGAGTATCGAACCGGATGAGCCTGCTCCCGTCCCCCCGGAGCTGCTGGATCCTTCCTGGGCCTGGACGCTCGTCGAGGACGAGTGGGACGTCAACTTCACGCGCTTCGCCGAGAACATGATGGACCAGGTCCACGTGCCCTTCGTCCATGCCCGGACCATCGGTCGGGGGGCCAGCACACGTGGGCCCCTGGAGCTCGAGATCCGCGACGTTCCGGGAGGTTTCGACCTCCAGGGGGGCATGCTGACCTTCCGGATGCCCAACATCCACCGGCTCTACATCTTCGACAAGATGGGAATCGGCATGCACGGGTTGCCCATCGGGGCCAACCGCACGCGTATCTTCATCTTCGGGTTCCGCACGTTCCTGAAGCCCCGGATCTTCAACTTCATGTTCCAGATCGCCAACAGGCGCATCCTCGAAGAGGACCGCGCCGTCCTTCTGAGTCAGCGTCCCACCCACATCGACATGACACCCGGGGGAGATCATCTCGTGCGCGCCGATGTCGCCGCTCGAGCCTACCGGCGGCTACTCGTCGATCACATCGAGCGGCAACGGGCTCGCCAGGGCGATGCGTCGCTGCCCATCGATCCGGAGAAGGTCTCTTGAGCGTGGACGTTCTGGTCGTCGGGGCCGGTCTGGCTGGCCTCTCCTGTGCCCTTGAGTTGCAGCGCGCGGGGCACAAGGTGCTCTTGCTCGAGGCCGAGAGTGAGGTCGGAGGACGCGTCCGGACGGAACGTCGCCCCGATGGCTTCCTCCTCGATCGCGGTTTTCAGGTCCTGTTCCCGCGCTACCCGTCGCTACGACGGGCCGGTGTCGGCTCTGCGCTGGGGCTCGTCCGTGTCGACTCCGGGGCCCTGGTGTTCACGGGCGATCGCCTCGAGCGCCTGCCCGACCCCTGGCGGGATGGCCTCGCCCCGCGCGACTGGTTCGGCAAGCGCTGGCTCCGGTTGCCAGACATGGCGCACGTGGCGCGCCTCACGCTCGACGTCGCAAGTTTGCCGGACGAACGTCTGCTGGCCGATAGGCCCGGGGAAAGCACATCCACTCTTCTGATACGACTCGGCTTCTCGGCAGGATTCATCGAGCGCTTCCTGCGGCCCTTCTTCGGCGGTGTCTTCCTCGATCGCAGCCTCTCGACCGATGCACGCCTTTTTCGCTTCTACTGGAAGATGCTGGTCGTCGGGGGAGCGGCGCTGCCACGTAGCGGGATGCAGGCCCTTCCCGAGGCTCTGGCGCGGCAGCTGATACCCGGATCCTTGCGCATCGGAGCACGCGTGACGGCTCTCCTGCGAGAACATGACCGTGTCCGGGGCGTGATGCTCGAGGGTGGCGAGATCCTGGTGGCCGGAACGGTCGTCCTCGCGACGGACTGGCCCGTGACCCGACGCCTGTCGGGTGTCAGCTTGCCCGGGCGTGAGGGACGCGGTGTGACCACCCTGCACTATGCCACGCCCGCGCCGGTGGTCGGTGAGCGAAAGATCGTTCTCGATGGCACGGGCCAGGGTCCTGCGAACCTGGTGGCGCCCATGAGCCTGATGGTGCCCGGACGAGCGCCTCCCGGACGTCACCTTGCGGCCGTGCAGGTGATCGGGATTCCCGAGGAAGATGACGTCTCGCTCGATGCGTCCGTCCGGGCCCAGCTCGCCCGGTGGTTCCCGCGGCAGGATACGAGCACGTGGGAATGCCTGGCCGTACATCGTCTTCCCTTTGCCCAGTTTGCGCAGGATGCAGGCCTCGGGCCGGTTCTCGAGACTCCTCGCCTCCAGGAAGGCCTGTACGTGGCCAGCGAGGCGCTCACCGAGAGCAGCATCGAGGGGGCGCTCCGCGGCGGAGTTATCGCTGCCCGGGCCATCCAGGGTGCATCCCGTTCCGGGATGACATGCAGGTCCACGTCCCCCATCGAGGTGAAGCCGTGACGATTCCCGCCTCTCTGGCTCTCCGGCTCGATGTCCGGCGCGACGTTCCCCCCTCGCCAGAAGGCGATTTCGTCGTTTACTGGATGTTCGCTGCCCGGCGCACCCGCCACAACTTCGCCCTGCAGCGCGCGATCGCCTGGTCCCGACGTCTGGGCAAGCCCCTGGTCGTCGTCGAGAGTCTGCGGCCCGACTACCCGTGGGCCAGCGATCGCTTCCATCGGTTCATGCTCCAGGGGATGCGCGACCAGGCCGCCGCTTTCGCGGGTACTCCCATCCGGTACGTTCCCCTGGTCGAGCCCCGTCCCGGTGCATACCGGGGCTGGCAGGCCACATTGGCCCGAAAGGCCAGTGTATGGGTGTCGGACGATAGCCCGGCTTTCATCATCCCCGACTGGCTCGCACTCGGCATGCAGGATACGGCCTGTCGCTTCGAGGCCGTCGATTCTTGCGGAATCTTGCCCGTCCGCGGGGCGGATACCGTCTTTTCAACGGCGCACGCCTTCCGGCGCCATCTGCACCGCCACCTGAGCGAGCATCTGGCGCATCTCGGTGTCCCCGACCCGCTGGGGGACGTCTCGGACCTTTCCGTCCTGGCTCCCGGGGTACTCGATGACTTTCTCGCCCACTGGCCGGAAGCCTCGAATGCGTTGCTGCAACTGGATGCCGATGCCTTCACCGCGCTCGGGGTGCCGACGTTGCCGGGGCGATCGCTCATCGAGGGCGGGGAGCGAGCCGGTCTCGCCCGGGTGGAGCTGTTCCTGGAGCGCAAGCTGGCTCGGTATGCCGATGACCGCAACGAGCCCGCGCTGGACGCGGGCAGTGGCCTCTCGCCGTACTTCCATTTCGGTCACGTGGCGCCACATGAACTGGTAGCCCGGATTCTCTCGGCCCGTGACTGGTCACCTGCCAGCATCGATCCCCGCGCCGCGGGGAAGCGTGAGGGCTGGTGGGGCTTGCCTGCCCATGCCGAGAGCTTTCTCGACGAGCTCGTGACCTGGCGCGAGGTCGGTTTCAACGCGGCGCACTGGTTGCCCGGCTATGACCGCTACGAGACCCTGCCCGTCTGGGCCCGTGAAACGCTCGAGGCGCATCGCCTCGATCCACGGCCTCATACGTACGGCCTCGAGGCCTTCCGGGAAGCGCGTACCCACGACCCGCTCTGGAACGCCGCCCAGAGGCAACTCGTGCGCGAGGGCCGGATTCACAACTACCTGCGCATGCTCTGGGGCAAGAAGATCCTCGAGTGGTCGGCGACACCCGAGGAAGCCCTATCGACCATGATCGAGCTGAACAACAGGTATGCCCTGGATGGTCGGGACCCCGCGTCCATTTCCGGTATCTTCTGGTGTCTCGGACGCTATGATCGGCCTTGGGGCCCCGTTCGACCGGTTTTCGGAACCGTTCGATACATGACCTCGGACAACACGGCCCGGAAGTTCGACGTCAAACCATATCTCATCCAGTACGCCACGTTCTGATGGTAGAAACGAAGAGCCCCCCGGTGCGAACCGGGGGGCTCTCGACGGTCATCCCGTCAACGTGTCGGAGCGGCAAGACGGGGTGGCTGGTCGACCTTGACCACCAGCGCGCGCTGACCGGAACTCGTTCGCTCGAGCTTGAAGAACGCGGTCGAGGCCTGTAACTGACTCGCTTCCGAGTCGAGTTCCTGCGAGATCTGCTCCACCTGTCGGGTGAGGTTTGCAGCGGCCTCTGCCGATTCGCTGAGCTCC
>JBEIFE010000209.1:0-4210 GCA_040382575.1 Candidatus Sericytochromatia bacterium | reverse complement strand
GCCGGAATGGACGCCTCTCTTCACGAACCTGGAAGAATCGGACGCCGGACAGGTCGCCGCGAAGCTCAAGGATGCCAAGGTTCCCTACCAGATCGTCGGCAACGCGATTCTCGTGCCCAAGACCAAGGTCGACGAACAGCGGCTCTCGCTGGCCGGTCAGGGCATCCCTGCCGGGGACTCCATCGGCTTCGAGATCTTCGACAAGAACCAGTTCGGGATGACGGATGCGCTGCAGCGCCTGAACTACCAGCGCGCGTTGCAGGGGGAGTTGACCCGGACCATCGAGGCGATGGACGGTGTGGATGATTGCCGCGTCCACATCGTGATCCCCGAGAAGGATCTCTTCTCCGAGGACAACGAATCCCCGACAGCTGCCGTTGTCCTGAAGTTGCTCCGTGGCTCGCGACTTTCACCGGAACAGGCCAAGACCGTCATCCATCTGGTCTCGAAGAGCGTGCCCGGACTCAAGCCGACGGATGTCGCCATCACGGACGTCGAGGGGCGCAATTACACCGAGGAACTCAACCTCGAGAAGAACGAGTCCGACCTCACGCTCCAGCAACTCCAGATCAAGAAGAAGCTGGAGACCAACCTCAAGCGCAACCTCCAGACCACGCTCGACCGGGTGCTCGGACCGAACAACTCGGTGGTGACGGTCGCGGCGGAACTCGACTTCAGCGCGGTCGAGACCAACGAGGAAACGTACTCCCCCGTGGTCGACGCCTCGGGATCCGAGAGCGGCATCATGCGCTCGGTCAAGGAGACCAGCGAGACCTACGGCGGCACGAAGCCCGAGTCGGGCGGCGTTCCGGGCGTCACGACCAACCTGGCCGACGGCGCCAATGCCGGCGCCCCGGGCTACATGACATCTGATGCTTCGAACCGCAACGGTCTATACGAGAAGCGCGAGAGCATCCGGAACTACGAAGACAACAAGCGCGTCCAGCGGCGTGTGAAGGCGCCTGGCGAGGTCAAGCGCCTGTCGGTGGCCGTCGTGATCAACGGCGAACTCGAAGAGGAACAGCTGGCAAGCTTCAAGGAACTCGTCGGTGGTGCCGCGGGCATCGATGCCACCCGCGGCGACACCGTCGTCGTGACGAGTCAGAAGTTCAACGACCAGCAGCTCAAGGTCGCGGCCGAAGAGGAAACCCAGGCTCGCCAGCAGGCCAACATCCAGGGCTACCTGCGGGTCCTCGGAGCCATCATGGTGGGTGTTCTGGCCCTGTTCCTGCTGCGTCGCGGCTTCAGCTCCACGCGGGAGACCATCGCGGAAGAAATCGGCCCCCTGTCGCTCACCGAGGAGGTGGTCGAGTCCGCGCGCGAGCCCATGGCTCCCACCATCTCCCTCGGCTCCGTCGGCGAGGACGATCGCAAGTCCACCCTGGCTCGCGAGATCACCAAGGTCGTCAAGGCGCAGCCGGTCGAGATCGCCAAGCTCGTCCGGTCCTGGATGCTCGAGGACGAATGAACGCCGTATCCCCCCGGTTGAACGAGGACGATTGACCCATGTTCCGTGATCGCGACAAGCGCCAGCTATCCGGCCGACAGAAGGCCGCCGCGCTCCTGGTGGCCCTGGGCCCGGACACGGCCTCGACCATCCTCAAGTCTCTCGGGAATCCCGAGGACATCGAGGCCCTGACGCTCGAGGTCGCGAACCTGGGCAAGATGGCTCCGGAGACGACGGAGCAGATCCTCGACGAGTTCTATCACCTCATCCAGGCCAACAGCTACATCAACACGGGTGGCGTCGCCTACGCACGAGAACTTCTGACCAAGGCACTGGGTGCCGAGCGGGCCAGCGAGATCCTCAACAAGCTGTCCGAGAGTCTCACGGCCCTGCCCTTCGAGTTCATCCGGCAAGCCGACCCCACCCAGGTGCTCAACTTCATCCAGAACGAGCACCCGCAGACGATCGCGCTCATCCTGAGCTACATCAAGCCAGAACAGGCTGCGATGGTCATCTCCGGGCTTCCCAGCGAACTCCAGACGGAGGTCGCGACCCGGATCGCCCAGATGGACCGCACCACACCGGCCGTCCTGCGCGAGGTCGAAAAGGTGCTGGAGCGCAAGTTCTCGGCCGTCATGAGCCAGGACTTCACCAACGCGGGCGGCACCAAGGCGCTGGTCGCGATGCTCAACTCGGTCGACCGCAGCACGGAAAAGACCATTCTCGAATCGCTCGAGGAGCAGAACCCGGACCTCGCCGAGGAGATCAAGAAACTCATGTTCGTCTTCGAGGACATCGTGCTCCTCGACGATCGCTCGATCCAGCGCGTCCTGCGCGAGGTCGACACCAAAGAACTGGCCCTCGCACTCAAGGGGTCGAACGAGGAAGTGAAGGTCAAGGTCTTCAAGAACATGTCCGAGCGCATGGGCAAGATCGTGAAGGACGAGCTCGACTTCATGGGCCCCGTGCGCGTACGAGACGTGGAAGAGATTCAGCAGAAGATCGTGTCGATCATCCGCGCACTCGAGGAGCGCGGCGAGATCATCGTGGCACGCGGCGGTGGCGACGAGCTGATGGGCTAGGCGGGGGCACGGCATGATCTCGAGGATCATCAAGGCTTCCCAGTCCCGTCTCGTCGACGGGCAGTGGGTGATCGAGCCTCCAGCACCGACGCCCCCGCTCGAGCCAAGGCTGATCGGCCCTGCCGTCCCCGACCCCGAGGAACTACCCGAGGAACCGGCCGGTCCGACGCCCGAGGAAATCCGGGCCGAGGCCGAGGTCGAAGCTGCCCGGATCATCGAGGAAGCCCAGCTCCGCGCCCAGGCCCTGCTCGACGAGACGCAGGCCCGGGCCCAGGAGGTGCTGGTGCAGGTCTCCGAGGCAGGCTATGCCGATGGTCTCAAGCAGGGACGGGAAGACGCCTTCCACGAAGGGGTCCAGGAATGGGAAAAGCGGCTGTTCCCGCTCCAGCAGGCCGTCGACACGGCCCGCTACGACCTGGCGCTCCAGCTGACCCGGATCGAGGCGGACCTCGTCCGGCTGAGCGTCCTCATCGCCGCCAAGATACTCGGGCGTGAACCTCGCGACGCGCACCTCGTGGCCGGACAGGTCGACGCGATCATCCGCCGGCTGGCGGGCGAGCTGGGCCTGAAGGTCGAGCTCAACCCGGATGACCTCCTTTACTTCCGGGAACCCGAGGCCCTGATGGTCGAGACGGTAGGCAACCCGCGGCTTGCCCCGGGTGAGGTGATGGTCGACCTCAAGGTGGGACGGATCGACGCCACCTGGCTCACCCAGCTGGACAGCGCGGCAAGGGCCCTCACGGGCGAGGGTCTCGAGGCCCATCCGCTCACACGGGAAGCGGCCCGGGTACTCACCGAATCGCATGACCAGGCCCGCCAAGCGGCGCAGGCATACCAGGCGGCGCAGCTTGCCATACCGCCCACCCGGGCCGTTCCACCTGTTGCCTCGGCTGCACCCGCCCCGGCGGCAGAACTGCTACCGGCTCCCCGGTGGATGCCCACGAGCATCGACGACGTCACGGCAGATGGCTTCGACCTCGCCAGTGAGGATGGCGAGGCCCTGTCGCCGGATGATGCGGGTCTCCTCGCCGCGGAAGAACCATGATCATCGGCCCGTTCCACCCGTATCTGGATCGCCTCGACGATCTCGACCTCGTACGCCACGAGGGTCGCGTGGCGCAGGTGGTGGGCCTCGTCGTGGAAAGCCACGGACCGTCGGCCAGTCTCGGCGAACTCTGCCGCATCCAGGTGGGCAACCGTCAATCCATGCCAGCCGAGGTGGTGGGATTCCGGGATGACCGCACGCTGCTGATGCCCCTCGGGCAACTCGAGGGAATCAAGCCCGGTAGCCGCGTCATCGCCATGGGTGAGACCCTCAATGTGAGAGTCGGACCGAACCTGCTCGGACGCGTGCTGGACGGCCTGGGAAACCCCATGGATGGGAAAGGGCCCATCTCGGGGGGAGGCAGAGCTCCGCTCGAGGCCCCGCCCCCCAATCCCCTCACGCGCATGCGGATCCACCGCCCCCTCTCCCTGGGCGTCCGGGCGATGGACGGGATCCTGACGTGCGGACAGGGCCAGCGCCTGGGCATCTTCGCGGGCTCGGGTGTCGGCAAATCGACATTGCTCGGCATGATCGCCCGCCAGGCGAAGGCCGACATGAACGTGATCGCCCTCATCGGTGAGCGAGGCCGCGAGGTGCGGGAATTCCTGGAACGGGACCTCGGGCCCGAGGGGCTGG
>JBEIFE010000208.1:0-4216 GCA_040382575.1 Candidatus Sericytochromatia bacterium | reverse complement strand
TGATCGGTCCCGTGATCCGGGTCGGGCTAACGTCAGATCATCGGCCCTGACCCCTGGAGGAACACACGATGAAACGCCTCGCCGCCCTCGCCCTCGTCGCCACGACCCTTCCCGGATGCTTCGTCCTTCCCTACACGGCACCCGCACCGACCGGCAGAGTTGCCGGGGTGGCCTCGCCCGTGCTTCGACCGGTTTACCAGGCCGACGGCGCGAGCCTCGCCGATGCGAATCACGCCGTACGCCAGTACCTGGCCAACCTTGCCCCGGACGCAAAGCTGCTCGAGATCCACGCCACGATGGTCGGCACCAATGCCCGGATCGCCCGGACGAGCGCCTGGGAGTTCATCTTCGAAGTGCCCGTCGCGCAGCCTGCCCCCGGTCTGATCGCCGAACCGGCTCCGGCCGCGACGGCAGCCCCTCAGGCGGGGGCGGCCGCGGGCTCACCCTCGGGTGCTTTCGCTGCCTCGCCCGTCAGCACGGTGGAACCGACATCCGGCGCCACGTCCCCGGCCGTGAAGGCCCTCTCGTCCGTGGCCCCGAAGACGACCCAGCTCAAGCTCGTCTACACCGGCCAGGGACAGCTGCTGGCCCCCCGTTATGGAGACGCCTTCAGTCGCAATCAGCCGATCGAGTTCGCCAAGACCATCCTGCTCGACGAGGCGATCGCCACCGCTCTGGACATCGGGATGGGGGTCACGGACCCGGGACTGGAGATCTCGTTGACGACGACTGCCGCCGGTCGGGCCGTCTACTCGATCGACTCCAGCTATGCGGAACGCACCGTCATGGGGGTACGCAGCACCATCACCTGGAGCTCGACCGTCGAACGCACCAGCGGGGGGTTCCCGGACAGCCGTTCCGGGTATGAAGGAGATGGTTGTGCCTCGGACTCTGACCTGAACTGGGATACGCCCGCTGGAAGCGGATCCCGGGGCAATCATGCCGTCATCCAGCAGCCCGCGAATGGAGCGTCGTTCGACCGCGGGGCACCCGGTCAGACCGTGTACCAGCCCGTCGAGCCTGCCCGTCAGGTCTACGTGCGGGGCAAGTACCTGATCGATGCGCTCTCGGGCGACATCATCCAGCGGCCCACGCGCCTCTGATGAGGCAGGAAGGTCACCCTGAGCGAGGTTTTGCGATGATGGCCCGGTTCACCGCCAGCTCGACCCTCCTCATCTGCCTGGCTCTCATCCAGGGAGGTTGTGGGCTGCTGGAAGGCCTGTTCACGCGCCCGAAGCCGCAGCCCGTGGTCAGCCCCACGCCGTCGCCGACCGACGGTCCGGACTTCCCCATCCGGGAAGCCCGGACCCAGCTCGGGGATCTTCTCGAACTCGCCCGGATCCGTCCCCATTTCGAACCCGGTTCGCTCGTTCACGAGGGAGTGGGCATCTTTTCCCTCGGGGACACCCCGGAGCCGGACTTCCCCGCCCGCTGGGGTCGCTCCTATCCTCGTGGCATCCAGGGCCAGACCCCCGTGATCGACCGGATGAGCGTGACGTTCTTGCAAGAACTTACCGGGGTCGTCACGGCCCAGGCCACCTTCTCGCTCGAACGAACCGGGACCTGGATGGCCGATTATCCCCTGCAGCGACGTCTGGTTCGCAAACCCTTCCGGGACCGAGCCATCCGGCACGCTCGATTCGTCCGACGTGACGGCGGATGGAACCTGACGGAAATCTCCCCGTTCACTCTTGGAACCGTATCAGGGGGCATCTCCATCGATACGATCCAGGTCCTGCCGGAAGGGGGGAAGCCCTTCAGCGGTTACCCGGACCGACCGGTGCCCTGGTCCGCCTATCCAGTCGTTCGTACGGGGCAGACACTCGAGGTTCGGGTCCAGCTCGCCACGGGGACGCCTGCCGCCGGCTGCCACGTCTTCGCAACCTTTCCACCGCTCCGGGACCGGATCCTGCTGCGAGACGATGGCCAGGAAGGCGATGCCCATCCCGGTGATGGAAGCTACGGCGGACGGTTCCAGGTTCCGGGCCCCTTGCCTGCCGTCCCCCAGCTCGTCCTGGACGTCGTCAGCGTGAAGACGCTCACGGAACCGGAATCGCCGGTATGCGATTCCTTGCTGGTGGGAATTCCCGTCGCGATCGATCCTGATGGAGGCACACCATGATCCCCCGCTGGATCCGGGCAAGCAGTCTCGCCTTGCTGCTCGCAACCGGCTGCACCGCCGACTTCTCGACCCTCCCCTCTCTGAGATCGACCGGTAGCCCCCTGAATGGTCTGCCCGGAAACGCGCTCGCCCCGGATAAGCTGGGGCAGATCGATCCGGTAGCTGGCATCCCCTCCGGTGAACAAGCCCCTCTGGCTGCTTCCTGGGCCCGTAACGTGACGGCCCTGTTCGACTCGAACAGCGGTCCCGTCCTCGAAAACGACGAGGGTATCTGGCGCATCTCTCGCGGCATGAAGCAGCTCCTCGCAGACCGCTTACCACCTGCCGATAGTCGGAAAGCCTATGCCTTCACGCCGGATGGGAAGCACGGCTGGGCCGTCGGAGCCGGGCTATACAGCTGGGACGCCACTCGAAGCACCTGGATGAAAACCGCCTCGACGCAGCTCGCCGGACGGAAGTTGCTGGATGTGGCCGTCCAGGGTGACGGCGAGGACTTCTCGGTCATGGCCGTGGGGATGGATGGATGTTCCATCATGCTCGAACCCGGGGATGGCGCCTGGCAGACCGTGGACGTCAAAACGGAAACGGAGGCCAGCGAGGAAACGTTCTCGACCGTGCGGTGGGGACGTCTCGGCGAGGCCTGGGTTGGCGGATCGAAACTCTGGCACCTGCATGACGGGTTCTGGTCAGCCATTCCGTTACCCGGACCGAACATCATCCAGATCCGGAGCATCGCTCCCGGTTCCCACGGGAACGTGCATGCGGTCCTGGTCAACGAGGCTCGTCACTCACGCGGCGGACGGGACTGGTCCGGTGACACGCTGGCCACCTGGACGGGTACGGCCTGGACCCAGACGTTTCTGCCTGCCCGCACCGGTGTAGGCGATCCCCAGATCGTCCAGCTTGCGACGGCCGGCGACCTCGGACTCGCGATCGAGCGAGGCGCACCGGGGGGACGTCTGTTCCGGTACACCGACCAGGAGGGGTGGCGGATCCTCGATAAACAGCTCCCCGATGCTTACCTGGATTCGCTGGTGTTCTCGGATTCGGCCGAGGAAGCCTATGCCCTGGACATCTCGGAGCAGCGCGTATGGCGCCTGAACGTGACGAAACTATCCTGGTCGCTCCTCGGCGAGCGATGAGCGACCCCGTCTGACCTGGATCTTCGGGGTCAGCCCAGGGCTTCAGAGGTTCTGATCCATCGACCGTAGCGTGCTGAAGTGGCGCTGGAGTTGCTGGATCTGGCGTTCGAGGGCTTCGAGCTCCCGGGCCTCGCTCGGCTTCTCCAGCCGGCGCGCGATGGCATGCGCGAGCTCGGCCATCTTGCGACGGAGAGTCAGAAGTTCCTCGATCTCCTCGTACTCGTTGCGAGCAACCTTGTCGGGCCCCTTGCCGAGGACCTCCTCGAGCGAGCGAGTACGAAACTCGCCCTTGCGGAAGGTGAAGAAATCGCCTGACGGCTCATCCATCGCCTGGAACCTCCGGGAACGTGATCGAGATCGTTGCAGCGCGCAAGCCGCATCGATTTTAACCTATCATGTCACCAGATGGTGCTTTTCACCCGGAGGAGCAGGTATGGAGTCGATCCGTCCCCTGAAGCTGATGATCGAGGTCCCCGGCGATCTCGAAACGCTGCGCCGCGTGCTGGTGAGACTGGCCGGCCGTCTCGAATCCCGTCAGCCCGGGATCATCCGTCGCATCGAGGAGGCCGACCTCGCCCTCCCCATGAAGTGGATCAGCCCGACGCAGATGCCCGTCCGCGTCGCTGCGGAACCCCGTGACGAGAAGCTCGTCATCAAGGTGGACATCGACGTTCCGCCTCGCATCAAATCGAATTTCCGGGCCTGGTTCTGGCGCTGGCGCATCCGCGTCATGACGCGCCTGATGCTGAGAACGCTCAAGATCGAGATGGACCGAGAGGCCCGGGCTCTGCCAGGCACTCCCGTCTGAACCTCAGATTCGCCCGGGTGGAAAACCCATCCTGGCGCGGATATCCCGGAACCCGGACGACCGGCTGCCGTCGGCATGGCGTAGCAGCAAGACCGGATCATCGGATACATCGGCGGTCGAGACCTGCTCGAACGCGCCGGGACG
>JBEIFE010000207.1:0-4217 GCA_040382575.1 Candidatus Sericytochromatia bacterium | reverse complement strand
GATGCACGGCATACCCGTGTGCAAAGACCAGCGCAGCCCCGGGGGCCAGCGCGGGAAAGACCTCCTCGCGCAGCACGGCCGGGATGACCTCGTCGGGGACGAGAACGAGCACCAGATCGGCCCCTCGGACGGCCTGGTGGACGGGCAGGGCACGCAGGCCCTCGGCGGCCACGGCCGCGAATGAGGGGGACGCGGCGCGGAGGCCGACCGTCACGTCCAGCCCCGAATCGCGCAGGTTGAGAGCCTGGGGACGGCCCTGGGCCCCCCAGCCCACGACCGTCACGCGCTGAGCGGCGATCGCCGCGGGGTCGGCATCTTCGCGCAACCGACTCACGCGGGAGCCCCTCCCGGACCGGGCACTTGCCGGATGATGTAGCCGTGGCGCGCAACGGTCTGGAGATGGACGGGATGCGCGGGATCGGCCTCGATCTTCTGGCGGATGTTCCGGATGTGAGTCCGGACGATCTCGGTATTGCCCACCTGTGGGGGATAGGCGAGCGCCTCGACCAGCAACTGCTCGGCCGACACGACGGAATCGACATGGGTCATGAGATACGCCACCAGCGAGAACTCACTCTTGGTGAGAGGATGGGGCCGATCACCCACCGTGACCTGGTACGTGCGGCGATCGAGCGTGAGCGGGCCGACGCGCAGCATCTCCCCTTCCTGACGCGTCGCAACCTGGGCACGGCGCAGATGAACCTGGACGCGCAGGACGAGTTCGACCGGATCGAAAGGTTTGGTCAGGTAGTCGTCCGCGCCCTCACGGAAGCCCGCATGCTTGTCCGTGGACGCATCGCGGGCCGTGAGCAGCAGGATGGGCAGGGTTGCCAGGGTGGCGTGGGCACGAATCCGGCGACAGAGTTCGAGGCCGTCGAGCCCCGGCATCCCGATGTCCGTGACGAGCACATCCGGGGCCTGGTTCTGCAAGGCCGCCCAGGCCGCCTCACCCGTGGAGACGGCCTGAACCTCGAAGCCCTCGCGACGGAGGATGATCTCGAGCAGTTTTTTGAGTTCGGGCTCGTCCTCGACGACGAGGATGGTGGCCATGGTGCGCACCCTTCAACGAATGATGGAACACGGGCCATGGCCCGGATCCTGCACCCGTTATACACCGGGCAGCCCAATCCGTACCCGACCGGAATCAGCGCGTGAAGGTGTTTTAGAGAAGCGATCGCGGGACTGTCCGTCAGATGACCTGGAGACAAAACGTCAGGCGCCGTCTCTGCTAAGATCGGGTATCCGCGATCGCCCCCCGACCCTTGGACCGGAGGCCCCATGCCCGCCTACCAGTACGTCTACACGATGCACCGCCTCAAGAAGGTCGTGCAGCCGAACAACCGCGAGATCCTGCGCGACATCACGCTGGCCTTCCTGCCGGGGGCCAAGATCGGCGTCCTGGGTCTCAACGGCGCCGGTAAATCGACGCTGCTGCGCATCATGGCGGGCATCGACACGAACTTCCAGGGCGAGGCGCGCCTCGCGGACGGTGCCGCTGTCGGACTGCTTGCCCAGGAGCCCCAGCTCGACCCCACGAAAACGGTCCGCGAAAACATCGAGGATGGCCTCGGCAAGATCCGTGATGTCATGAAGCGCTTCGAGGAGCTGGCCGCCAACTACTCGGACGAGACGGCCGACGAGTTCGCCGCCCTCCAGGACCAGATCGACGCGATGGACGGCTGGAACGTCGACACCAAGATCGACCTGGCCATGGAAGCCCTGCGCGTGCCGCCCGGAGAGGCCGACGTCACGAAGCTCTCGGGCGGTGAACGCCGGCGCGTGGCCCTCTGCCGCTTGCTGCTGAGCGAGCCCGATCTGCTCCTGCTCGACGAGCCCACCAACCACCTCGACGCTGAATCCGTGGCGTGGCTCGAGCGCCACCTGGCCGAATACAAGGGCACCGTCGTCGCCGTCACGCACGACCGGTACTTCCTCGACAACGTAGCCGAGTGGATCCTCGAACTGGACCGCGGCGCGGGCATTCCCTTCAAGGGCAACTACACTTCCTGGCTTGAACAGAAGCAGGCCCGTCTCGACCACGAAGAGAAGCAGGCATCGGCGCACCGCAAGACCCTCGAGCGTGAACTCGAGTGGGTCCGGTCGAATCCGAAGGCCCGTCAGGCCAAGAGCAAGGCGCGTCTGGCCAACTTCCAGGCCCTCGTCGACCAGCAGGGCCCCGACAAGGTCGAGCAGATGGAGATTCACATTCCCGCTGCCCAGCGCCTCGGGAACGTGGTCGTGGTGGCCGATAACGTCACGAAGGCCTATGGCGACAAGCTCCTGTTCGAGAACCTCTCGTTCGAGCTGCCGCCCGGCGGCATCGTGGGCGTGATCGGGGCCAACGGCGCCGGCAAGACGACCCTCATGCGGATGATCGTCGGCCAGGAACAGCCCGATACGGGCACGTTGCGCATCGGGGAGACGGTCCAGCTCGGGTACGTCGACCAGAGCCGCGATGCGCTCGAACCGGCCAAGAGCGTCTGGGAGGAAATCTCGGACGGCGAGGAGAAGCTCAAGGTGGGGGCCCGCGAGGTCGCGAGCCGCGCGTATGTCGCGAGTTTCAACTTCAAGGGTTCTGACCAGCAGAAGCGCGTCGGCGATCTGTCGGGCGGTGAGCGCAACCGCGTTCACATGGCCAAGCTCCTGCGGCGCGGCGCCAACGTGCTGCTGCTCGACGAGCCGACGAACGACCTCGACATCAACACGTTGCGCGCACTCGAAGAAGCCCTGGTGAACTTCGCGGGCTGCGCGGTGGTCGTCAGCCACGACCGCTGGTTCCTCGACCGGATCGCGACGCACATCCTGGCCTTCGAGGGCGACAGCCAGGTGGTGTTCTTCGCGGGCAACTACGAAGACTACGAGGCCGACAAGAAGCGTCGCCTGGGAGCCGATGCGCTCAGGCCGACTCGCATCAAGTACCGCCCACTGGTCCGGAACTGAGTCCCCGTGACGCAACAGACTGCGGGGGGACCACTTCCCGCCCAGGTGGCCTGTGTGGGGGGCGGATACTGGGGCCCGAACCTCATCCGCAACGTCCACGCCCAGGGGGCGCTCGCCTGGCTCTGCGACCGCCAGTCGGACACGCTGTCCGCCCTGTCCGGGCTGTACCCGGGCGTCCTGGCGACCCTCGACTACGCCGAGGTGCTCGCCTCGGATGTGGACGCCGTCCTGCTGGCCACGCCGGCCGGGACCCACCACGACATGGCGCTGCGGGCCCTCCAGGCCGGCAAGCACGTCTTCGTCGAGAAGCCGCTGGCCCTCACGGCGGCCGAGGCCCGGCATCTGGCCGAGACGGCCGATCGGCTCGAACGGGTGCTGATGGTCGGGCATATCCTCGAGTACCACCCCGCCTTCGAGCGCCTGGTGGAACTGGTGCGAGAAGGCGCCATCGGCGAGGTCCGCCACCTGCGTTCCAGCCGCCTTTCGCTCGGCAAGCTCCGCCACGAAGAGAACGTCATGTGGAGCTTCGCCCCCCACGACCTCAGCCTCGTCCAGCGCGTCCTCGAGGCAGCCCGCCCCGAGCGCATCCGGGCCTTCGGCACGACCGTGCTCCAGTCCGGCATCCCCGACACCGTCCACCTCGACCTGGCCTATCCGGGCGGCGTGACGGCCCACGTCCATGTGTCCTGGCTGGAACCCGTCAAGCTGCACCAGATGGTGGTCATGGGCACGGAGGGGATGCTCGTGTTCGAGGATTCGCGACCGACTGACAAGCTTCGCCTGTTCGACCGCGGCTTCCGCCTGGAATCGGGCACATGGACCCTCCACCGCGGCGAGGAGCGCTCCGTGCCCTTCGACGAAGGTGAGCCCATGGCCCGCGAGGTCGCGCACTTCCTGGATTGCTTGCGGACGGGCGATCGCCCGCGCACGGACGGCTGGAGCGGCGTCCGTGTCCTGGAAGTCCTCGAGGCGGCCCAGCGCGAGCTCGAACAGTCCACCCCCACCGGGAGTCCCGCATGACCGACACGGCCACGAAACCCGTATTCGTTCACGAATCGAGCTACGTCGACGAACCCTGCTCGATCGGCGCCGGCACCAAGATCTGGCACTTCAGCCACGTCATGAAGGGCTGCGTGATCGGCGAGGGCTGCAACCTCGGGCAGAACGTCGTCATCAGCCCCGGTGTGACGCTCGGTCGCAACGTCAAGATCCAGAACAACGTCTCGGTCTATACGGGCGTGATCCTCGAGGACGACGTCTTCTGCGGCCCCTCGATG
>JBEIFE010000206.1:0-4218 GCA_040382575.1 Candidatus Sericytochromatia bacterium | reverse complement strand
GGCGTCGGCCATCCGGGCGACGACCAGGAAGCCATAGGCCGCCACCACGGGTAGGAACCGGAACAACTCGTGTTCGATGAATTGCCACAGCTCGACGGCCCCGGGGCGCGAGAATGCCTCGTTCAGATCACGGAATCCGGCTGCGTAATCACGACCAAGAAATTCCTTCAGGACCTCATTACTATTGAACACGTCGCTGGGCAGGACGTGGGTCGTGACCAGTCCAAGCTCATCGAGCGCTCTGCTGACCGTGTGGCCGTCGGTCTCGACCTGGAAGTAGTTGGGGTCTCCCGGATGCCCGTCGTTTCCGAAGTGGGCCCCGTTCCGGTTCACGAAGCCCGTGTGAGGTTTGCTGCACATGTTGAAAATCATCGTGCCGCCCGGGCGCAGCACGCGTGCATATTCCTTCAGGATGGCTTCCCACTGCGGAAAGTGAGGGACCACCGTGATCGACACGACGGTGTCGAAGCTGGCATCAGGGAACGGGAGGTTGAAAACGGAGCCCTGGACCCACGTGATGGGGCGACCCTCAGCGGATGCGCGGGCGACGCCCAGCATGTCGGCCGACACATCCATACCGACGACATCGAATCCCGCATCGTGCAGCGGGACGGTGAATCTACCCGTGCCACACCCGGCATCCAGCACCCGGCCATGGGCGAACTCCAGGCAGAGTGAGACCTCTCTCAGATTCTTCAGGGTGATGTGGAAGCTATCGGTATAGATGTTCGTCTGGTAGCGCTGGGCAATCGCCGCGTTCTGCCACACTTCCGTCTTGAAGCGAGCAATCTGCGCGTCCTGGGCGCCTCCCTGGTTCGGGGCGTTCACGTTCCACCTCTTTCCCGGGACCGGTCGCCCCGCTACGAACTCTCTATCATGGTTCTGCACGGAAGGGGTGGGCTTGAATCCGGCTTGCACAGGAAGAGCCTGGTTCGCTGAATGGGGATCAGATCTTTTTCTGCTCCACGTGGGCATTAAGGTCTGCCCAGCCGGGATTGCGTCGAAGGAGTTCCAGGCCATCTTCGAGCGCAAACTCGGGATGTCCGGGCAGCAGGACTTCCAGCATGCGACGTACGAGTTCGAGATCGTCCGGGGTATCCACGGTCCACCGGTGCTGGTGGGCATCGGGTTCGAGCAACACCTGTCCCGGGGGATAGCGCTCGGGTCGACGGATGAGGAAGGGCGTGACGTGCTCGCGTTCGGTGGGATCGACCGCTTCCCGGTAGGCCTCGTCGAGGGCCTGGAACGAGAAAACCTCGGTGTCCATCCCGCGAGGAAAGGTCCGGACGACGGTGTTCGAGACGTAGGCTTCGGCCGGGTGGCGTACCTTGTAACGGGCAATGACGCGATCGATCACGTTCGGGTCGATCAGCGGGCAATCCGAGGTGACCCGCACGACGGTCCGCGCACCCAGATGGGAGGCCGCTCCGTGATACCGAGCCAGGACATCTTCTTCAGCGCCCCGGAATATGTGAACGCCCAGTTCTTCTCCCAGGGCGACCAGCGGATCGTCTGATCGGTTGGTCGTGGTGGCCAGGCAAAGCAGGTCGGCCTCGCGCACCCGCTTGAGGCGATCGAACTGATGCGCCAGCAATGGACGACCCAGGACCGGGATCAGGACCTTTCCGGGTAGACGCGTCGAGGTCATCCGAGCCTGGACGATCAGGGCTACGGGCCCAAGGTCATCGTGCATGGGTGGACAGGACATGCGAGAGGGTCTCCACCACCCGGTCGATATCGTCATCCATCATGGCGGGGTAGAGGGGCAGGGTGAGGATCTGCTCGTAGGCGGCCTCGGCCCGGGGACATTGTCCCACGTGCGTCCCCTGTCGCTCGAGGTAATAGGGATGAAGGTGTACGGGGCGATAGTGCACGTTCACCCCGATTCCCGCCTGGCGGAGCTCCGAGAAGACCTCCCCCCGGTTCACGCGCAGACGATCCAGCTCGAGCCGGATGACATACAGGTGATAGGCATGCTGCACGTCCGGACTCAGGGTCAGCGGCATTACCGTTTCGAGGTCGGAGAGCAAGTGGTCGTAACGGGCGGCGAGTTCCCGTCGCCTGGCCGTCCAGCGACCGAGCTTCTTGAGCTGGCTCATCCCCAGCGCGGCCTGGATGTCGGTGAGGCGGTAGTTGTAGCCCAGCTCGACCATGTCGTAGGACCATACACCTGCCCGTTCTCGCTGGGCATGATCGGTCGTGATCCCATGGTTCCGGAAGGTTCGCATGCTCCGGGCCTTCTCGGGGTCATCGGTCGTGATCATCCCGCCTTCTCCGGTCGTGATGGGTTTGACCGGGTGCAAGCTGAAGGTGCTCAGATCGGCCAGCGAGCCCACAGGCTGGCCCCGATAGGCCCCGCCGAGGGCGTGACACGCATCAGCGATCAGAGGAATACCCCGTCCTCGCGCAAGTTCTTTCAGGGCAACATAGTTACATGGCTGCCCCGCATAATCGACGGCCACGATGGCGCGTGTCCGCGGAGATAGGCGTGCCTCCACGGAAGTCGGGTCCACGAGCAGGGTATCCGGGGAAACATCCGCAAAGACGGGTTTCGCTCCCAGGTAGAGGGCGGCATTCGCCGTGGCCGCGAAAGTGAGGGTCGGCACGATGACTTCGTCCCCTTCCCGGACTCCTGCAGCCTGGTAGGCCGTGTGAAGGGCGGCTGTCCCGTTGCAGACGGCTACGGCCTCGCGGCTTCCAGCCATATCTGCGAACGCGGATTCGAAGGCCGCCACGCGTGGACCAGTCGTCAGGTAGTCGGCCCCGAGCGCTTCAAGGACCGCCGACTTGTCCGCATCATCCAGAGATTGGCGGCCATAGGGAATGAACCTGCTCGACTTTTCAGGCATCCTGATGCGCCTTCGACAGGCCGATCATCTCCCGCAGGGCCTCCTCCGACAGCCATTCCGGATTGTTCTCGCTCGAATAGCGGAAGCCATCCGAGCAGGGCCGTCCTCCGTCCTGGAAGGCAAGTGATTCCTCCCAGGCGGCGCTCGTCGGCAGGATGGCGAAATATTGATCGAACTCGATCGTGTGACGGGCATCGTCCTCAGGGACCATCACCTCGTGTAACTTTTCCCCCGGACGGATCCCCGTGATCATGGTTTCGCAGCCGGGGGCCACCGCCCGGGCCAGATCCAGGATGTTCATGCTGGGGAGCTTGGGGACGAAGATCTCTCCGCCACGCATGCGCTCCAGGCTTGCCAGCACGAAATCGACCCCTTGCTCGAGGGTGATCCAGAAGCGCGTCATGCGCGGGTCCGTGATGGGAATGGACCCGGTCCGTGCCTGCTCGAGGAAGAACGGCACCACGCTCCCACGGCTTCCAACCACGTTGCCATAGCGCACCACACTGAAGCGGGTGACGCGGCTACCCGAGTAGTGATTTCCCGCCGTGAAGAGCTTGTCCGAGCAGAGCTTGGTTGCCCCGTACAGGTTGATGGGGTTGGCTGCCTTGTCCGTCGAGAGGGCGATCACCTGGCTCACATGCCGATCGATCGCCGCATCGATGATGTTCGCGGCGCCGAGCACGTTGGTCTTGATCGCTTCCAGCGGGTTGTATTCACAGGCCGGGACCTGTTTCAGGGCCGCGGCATGGATGACGATGTCGACGCCGTCGAATGCCCGGTAAAGCCTGTCGCTATCCCGGACGTCACCGATGAAGTACCGGATACACGGGAATCTGCTTTCAGGAAACTTTTGCCGCATCTCGAACTGTTTGAGCTCGTCGCGGCTGAAGATGATCAGCCTACGCGGTTGGAAGCGGCGAAGAACGGTCTCGACGAATCGCTGACCGAACGACCCCGTTCCGCCGGTGATCAGGATGACCTTGTCATTGAGCATCGTATCTCTCGTCCCGGTTGGGTGGAGGCTGGTGGGTGCTATTCATGGGTAATCGGAGACGGTGTGAGGATACTGAAGAGTTGAAATCCATCCAAGCTTGAGCCAGTCAACCCGAAATCACGTTCGGCTGTTGCGATGGCGCATCCTAGGCGCCCGAACGTTATCCTCGCCACCCATCGGGGAAGGACAGGTCCATGAGCGCGAGCTTCCCAACCCGTATCCTCGTCAGGGCAGCGACTCTGGAGGATTCACTCGACATCTGGGCATGGAGGAATGATCCTCATACCCGGGACATGTCGATAACGCCAGCCCGGGTCGCGTGGGACGTTCATCAGGCGTGGTATGAATCCACGCTGATGGACCCCGACAGGTGGC
>JBEIFE010000205.1:0-4240 GCA_040382575.1 Candidatus Sericytochromatia bacterium | reverse complement strand
CCTCTCGACCTTCCAGGCGTTCGCCCGGGAGCTGAAAGCCCCCGATTACAGGGGCTACACGATCGAGATCGAAGGCCACACGGACGACTCACCCATCCATACGGCGGAGTTCCCCTCGAACTGGGAGCTGTCGACCCGCCGCGCGACCAACGTCGTGCGCTTCATGATCGACCAGAAGGTCGAGAAGACGCGTCTCAAAGCCGCCGGCTACGCCGATCTTTTCCCCGTGGTCCCGAACCGGGATGCGTCAGGCAAGGCGATCGCCGCCAACCAGGCGCGTAACCGCCGCATCGTCATGCGCCTCGTCCCGGGCCTCGCGTCCGCCCCGAAGAAGGGTTGAGCTTGGACCGACCGTCCGACGCCGAACTGCTGCAAGATGAGCCGGAAGACAAGGAAATCTGGCTCATCACGTACGCGGACATGGTCACGCTGCTGCTGGCCCTCTTCATCATCATCGCCAGCATCTCCGAGATCGACCCCGTCAAACTCGAGCAGATCACCGACCAGCTTCGCAAGGGTGCCGGAGCCACCGAGGAGCGACGTAAGCCCCTCGACGAGGTCCTGGCCAAACTCCGGCAGATCGCGCGAGAGAATCACTTCGAGAACCAGCTCGACATCTCTACCGACCACCGGGGCATCAAGCTCGAATTCAGCTCGAGCGTCTTCTTCGAGCAAGGGGACGGCGAGTTGCAACCTGGCGCGCTGGCGATCCTCGACAAGGTGGCGATCGCCCTGAAAGCCATCTCTCACGATGGGTACCGTCTATTCGTGGAAGGGCATACGGACGACGTACCCATCTCGGGTGGGCGCTACGCCTCGAACTGGGAACTCTCGACGGCCCGGGCCACGAACGTCGTCCGGTTCTTCCTGACCCGGGGAATCGACCCGAGAGTCCTGGCTGCGTCCGGTTTCGCCGACACGCTACCTAGAGCCTCCAACCGCACCTCCGGCGGCGCTCCCATCCCTGCCAACCAGGCCCGCAACCGGCGGGTCGTGATCAAGGTCTATCGCTGAAGAGGCCCCCAACCATGACCATCCTCGGCTTTTGCATCGCCCTGCTGCTGTTCGTCTTCGCGATCTTCCGCGAGGGACAGGACTGGCTGGCCTTCCTGAATCCCCAGGCGCTGGCCATCGTGGTCGGCGGATCCATCGCCGCAGGTCTGGTCTCGTATCGCTGGCCCGAGATCCGGCAGGTGCTCACGGGCATGTGGGTCATCTTCCGGATGCCCATCGACGAGCACGCGAAATACATCGCCCTGTTCACCACCTGGGCCGAGGATATCCGGGTCAAGGGGCTCTCCTCCATCGAGGGAGACGTGGAAATGCTCCCACCGTCCTTCGCGAAGGACGGCCTCGAGTTGCTGCTGAGTGGCTTCCGGCGCGATGACATCGAGGAGATCCTGGATTCCCAGATCCGCAACATGATCGTGCGCGAGAAGATCGATGCCAGCATCTTCAAGACGTTGGCCCTGATCGCTCCGGCCTTCGGACTGGTGGGGACGCTCATCGGTCTGATCCAGATGCTGCGGCACATGGAGAACGTCTCGGGTATCGCTCCCGCGATGTCGACTGCCATGACGGCCACCTTCTACGGGGTCGTGGCAGCCAACCTGGTCTTCCTGCCCATCAGCGTCAAGCTCACGCGTCGCACGGAGGTCAAGGTCCAGTTCCACCGGATGATCCTCGACGGCGTGCTGATGCTGGCCGACCGGAGACCTCCCTACTTCATCGAGGAGAAGATGCGGTCCTACATGGCCCCGCATCTGCGCCGGCAATTGCCGGTGATGCGTGACCGCATCCGCACCTGAACGCGAAAACGGCCATTCGACCGTGGCCCTCGGGCGACGGACATGGCATGGTGATCCCGCCTTCATTGGAAAGCGGAGGACCCCCCATGATTCACCCTCATGCGCCAGCCAAGCTCACGCTGGCCGAGGCCCCTGCGGGACGCATCGGCGAGACCCTGCTCATCCGGGGTCGACAGCTGGGTCTGCGTCTCTGGGACGAAGCCCCCACCGCCACCCCGAAACCCGAGGCGACCCGGCCCTACGAGACCGTCGGCTACGTGCTGTCAGGACACGCGCGGCTGATCCATCCGGGAGGAACGCTGGACCTCGGCCCCGGGGATTCTTACCTCGTCCCGCGAGAGACCCCGCATCGCTACGAGATCCTGGAGCCCTTCATCGCTCTCGAGGCCACGAGCCCCTCGCAAGCCCCGTTGCTGGTGGCCGGACGTGAGAGCTGAGCCCCGCACGGCCATCGCCGGGTATCATTGACCCAGGACGAGGCTCAGGAGCAACGGCCCGAAGATGATGATGAACAGGGTCGGAAAGATCAGGAAGACCACCGGGAAGGTCAGCTTGAGGGTGGCCGCCTGGGCGCGCTCCTGAGCCTTCTGCCAGCGCGTCTCGCGCAGGATCTCGCTCTGGACCCGCAAGGTCCGCGCGATGCTCGCCCCCATGGTCTCGGCCTGCACCATGGCCACGGCCACGGCATTGAGCTCCGGCAATCCGGTTCGACGTCCGAGTTCCCGCAGGGCCTCGGCGCGTGAGCGCCCGAGCTGGACCTCGCGCAGCGTCCGCTCGAGTTCCTCGCGCAGCGGATTGGGCTTGCCCAGCTCGACCACCTTGGCCATGGCCGCCTGCAAGGAGAGGCCCGCCTCGACGCATGTCGTGAGCAGGTCGAGCGTCGTCGGCAGAACCCGCACGATGGCCGCCTGACGCCGCTGGATGAGCACCTTGAGGCGCTCGTCGGGCAGGATCCACCCGACCCAGGCGGCCGCAAGCGCCCCTGCCCCGACGACCGGCCAGGACAGCTCGAGGATCCAGCCGCCCCCGAGCAACCAGCCCGCCGGAAGGGCGATCGCCGCGAGCGCCTTCTGAGCCAGGAAGGCGGTGACGATCGTGGCATGGTCGCCAGCCATCAAGAGTCGCTGCTGGAGCCGACGTTCGAGGTCCTCGTCGAACCGTCCCTCGAGGCGTGGCTCCACCCAGGCAAACAGGCGAGGCAGGAAACCACGTGCGGGGGGGGGAGGGGCCGGAGAACTGGCCGAGCGACCGACCCGGGAACGTCGGAGGCGTTGCTCGACCTGCTTGCGCGAGCGCGGCTTCACGAAGGCAAGAACACCCAGGCCCACGGCGGAGCTGACGAGCAGGAAGATCAGCAGGATCTGCATGGCTGCCCCCTAGACGTCGATCGTCACGATCCGGCGAATGACGTAGCCCCCCATTCCCACCATGACGACGCACAGGGCCAGCATCGCCCAGCCCAGGGGATGGGTGAACAGGACCCCCATCCGTTCGGGCATCAGGACATAGAGCAGGCAATACAGCCCCGCGGGGAGCGCCGAGAGGATGTTGCCGGACATCCGCCCCTGGGTCGTCAGCGACCGGATCTGCCCCAGCAACTTGCGCCGCTCGCGCATGGTGGAGGCGAGATTCTCGAGAATTTCCGCGAGATTGCCACCCGTCTGGCGCTGCAAGATGATGGCCGTCCCGAAGATCTCGAGATCCTCGTCGGGCATCCGAGCGAGCCAGGCCTGCATGGCGACGTCCAGAGCCATGCCGACGCGCAGGTCCTGGATCACCTCGGAGACCTCGGACTGGACGGGATCCTCGAACTCCTCGACGACGGTCTCGAGGGCCTGCATGACACTCTGTCCGGCTTTGACGGCATTCGCGACGGTCGAGACCATCGAGGGCATCTGATCCTGGAAACGCTGCATGTATCGACGGGTGCGCATCGAGAGCGACGCGCCCATCCCCGTCCACGCCACGGCACCGAACAGCAGAGCCAGGAAGACTCGATCGGCGAGACCGTTGCCCAGGAGCAGGCCGAAGAAGGCACCTGCAGCCGTCAGCCCCCGCTGCCGGGAAAGGAAGCGCTCGAGATCCGTGCCCTGACGGGTCCGAGCCAGTTGCTCGGCCGTCCGGTCTCGATGCTCGCGCCAGCGCGCCGCCCAGGCCTCTCCCTTTGAACGGAAGACCGTGAGGAACACGAGCGCCAGGCTGACCGCCACGAGAAGGGCGATCAGCCAGGGACGCGGATCACTCACCCTTGGCCCCGTCCTCGTCCATCGGAATACGCTTGCAGCGATCGAGGTAGGCCACCATGTGGGCCTTCAACTTCTCGAACATGCCCTGGTTGAGCGGAGTCCGGGGGTCGATGACACCGCGGTCGATGCCTGCGATGATGCCCCGGGCCGAGAGGAGATTGATGGACTCGGCCAGCAGCGGATCGT
>JBEIFE010000204.1:0-4256 GCA_040382575.1 Candidatus Sericytochromatia bacterium | reverse complement strand
CGAGGGTTGGCAGCGCGGCATCTGGGCGATCGCCCTGGGACTCGTCACGGGACTGACCGGTGAGCCCGCGTGGGCAGGTCCGTCCTTCTCGGGGCGCGTCGTGAAGGTGGCCGATGGCGACACGATCACGATCATGACCCCGGCGGGGAAGGAACGCATCCGCTTCCTGGGAATCGATGCACCCGAGAAGGCCCAGGCCCCGTGGGGGCCCCGTGCACGCGACGTGCTGCGAGAGATGGCCATGGGCAAAGAGGTCCGCATCGAGCAAGACGTCGAAGCGCGTGACCGTTACGGCAGGGTGCTCGGCTACGTGTATGTCGGCAACCGCTTCGTCAACCTCGAACTCGTGCGGTCTGGCCTGGCGATGCTCTACACCTCACCACCCAACGTCGCCCACACGCATGAGTTCCAGCAGGCCCAGTCCGAGGCCCGACAGGCCGGCCGGGGCATCTGGTCACCGACTGATGGCCTCACGGAATCTCCCTACGAGTACCGCCACCACGGCAAGAAGCCGCCCCGTCGTATCGGACAGGACGGCTTGCCACGCGCCCTCTGAATCAGAATTTCAGTCGATAGCCGAAGTAAGGAATGGCCGGGATCCCGTAGTTGAAGGTCGGATCGTCGATCTTCTCGTACTGGGTCCCGTAATCGACGTTCAGGACCTCGCGTTGCTGCGTGACCTCGAAGTAAAAGCTACCTTCCTTGTCCCACAGGCCAGCCGGACGCTCGAAGCGCGCCGACCACAGGATGCCGTCCGGGAATCGCCTCGAGAGCAGATCACCGCGGACAGGCTGGAAAGTCCCATCCGGCAGAGGTACTCGCCCGACCACGGGGGTGTAGGGCCGTCCGTTCGAGTACCGGAACCGGAACGAAGGCGTCCAGTCATAAAAAGCAGGACCGCTCATGACGAGGTTGCCGATGAACGGCGTATCCGCCTCGAAGGGTTTCTCACCATCCCGCGGGTTGGTCCGGAAGGATGGCGAATAAGTGAGCGCCATCTGACCCGACCAGCCGGCTATCGGCTGGCATTCGAGCGTGAGTTCGGCACCCGTCACCCGCCCCGAGCCCTGGTTGGTGAAGCGCTGAGTCGGATCCGCCACCACGAGGTCGAGGAAGCGTCTATCGAAGACCTCGAACCGGGCCTGCAGGAGATCGTTGACCTGGCGATCGACGCCGGCGACGACGTCACGGGTGTAGGCAGCGAGAAGCGAGGGATTGCCGATACCCGGCAGCAGCTCGTTGACCTCCGGAAACTGGTACTGCTGACCGTAGGCCAGGCGCCATGTGGTGTCCGAGTCGCTGCGCCAGGTCAGCCCGAGACGCGGAGCGAGATGGTCTTCGCTGGTACTGTCCAGACGATCGTACCGGGCACCGAGCGAGAGGGTGAGCGGCTCCAGCGGCCGCCAGGCATCCTCGACGTAGGCCCCGTACACCTTCTGGTTGCCCGTGGTGTTGGTGTTACGCGTGGGCAGGCTGTTGACCTCATCGGCCGTCAGATCGCCGATACGCCGATTGCCCGAGTCGGGACGCTTCTGGACCTCGAGATAGTTGGTCGTGTCGTATCGAACGCCGGCACGCAACGTATGCTGGTCATCCACCTGCCAGACGGTGTCGTCGGCCAGGGTGCTCCGGTACCGCGTGCTGTCGATCTTGAGGAAATTGCCGACCTCGACGCGCTGATACGGTTCCTGGTAATTCAACACCAGCTTGTTGCTGGCACGTTCCCCGAGCGGCTGGCTCCAGACGAGCCCGCTCGACACGTAACCGGTATCGTTCGAGGCCGAGCGGACCGGATTGGACGAACCCGAGGCAGCAGGCAGCTTGAGCGCCAGCTGGTCATTCGAGCCAATGCTGACGACATCGAGACGACCGCCACCGGGAAGGTTGGCCGTCACGCGCGCCTGATAGTCGTCGAACTTCGGGAAGACCGAGAAGACCGGAATGAGGCCGTTCAGGAAAAGGTCGAAATAGCTGCGACGACCTGCGAGCGAGTAGCTCAGTCCAGGAGCGATGGGCCCCTCCAGGAGGCCCTCGGAATAGAGCAGATTCGCCTCGAAAACCCCGTGAAGCGCATCGGTCTTCGGGGCACGGGTCTCGATGTCGAAGACGGCGGATTTGACGTTACCGAAGCGCGCCGGGATGGCCCCGGTGTAGAGATCGACCTTCGAGAGCGTGTTCGCATTGAACACGCTGATGAGCCCGCCGAAGTGAAACGGGTTGCCGATCTGGATGCCGTCGAGGAAGTAGAGATTGTCGTTGTTTCCGCCGCCGCGAATGATCACCTGGCCGCCGAAGCCACCCGTGTTGACACCCGCCCCCGTCGTGACGGCGAGAACGGGATCGTTTCGAGCCCCCGCGACGCGCTGGATCTCGCTGGCCGTCACGGAACGGCGGCTGGTTTCCACCTGGGCCAGGCGACTGGGACGGTCCGTCGCCACGACGGTCTCGCGGGCCTTGACCACACCGGGTCTCATGCGAGCCGTTAATGCCACGGCCCGGGCATCCGAGAGGGGAACGCGCGGGAAAACGACCGGAAGATAGCCGGGCGCCTCGACCTTGACGGCTGACGTGCCCGCGGCCAGGTCTCGAAGTGAGAAGGTCCCGTCGGTACCAGCTTCACGGGTGTCGCCCGAAACCACGACCGTGACGCGCGCTCCCGGGAGAGGCTTGCCCGTGGCCTGATCGAGGACCTTGCCTTCGAGGACGGCGGCCATCGCCGGCACTGGTCCCCAGACGAGCAAGGGAACGATCGTCACCCCGAGTGCGAGAGGCAAGGAGCGGGAGATGCGATTCATCGGGCGGCCTCCGGCGCGGGTCCGGGAAGGATGGGGGCCAGGGTGAGCGAACCCGTGGGTTCGAGCGAGGGCGAGGCGACCTCGGGCAAGGTGACGGGCAGAGACTCCGATGCCGGCGATTCTTCCGTTTCCTCAGCCACCTCGACGGGCTGGACGGACGCTCCCGTCAGTTCGAAGCGAATGGGGAGACGGATCGTACAGGCGACGGCCACCCCCAGCCGACGGGCGGGCTGAAAACGCGAGCCCCGGACCGCCTCGAGCGCCGATCGACCGAAGGTCGAGGTGGTCGCCGAAACGAGTTCTGCTCGCTGTACGCGGCCATCGGCCTCCACGTAGGCCTGGACCAGGGCCGAGCCCGTCGAATTCGCGAGGCGAGCGACTTCCGGGTAGATCACCCGCAGATCACCGATGGGACGCGGCTCGACCTCGAGAGTCTTGCCCGTCCGGGGCAGATCTCCGCTATCCAGTTCGAGAGGGGGCGGAGGCCCGGGGTCGGGGGTGGCCACGGGAGCGGGAGCGGGGGCCGGAGTCGCGGCCGGGGGCGCAGCGACGGGAACCTCGAAAGAACCGGCATCCGAGGTCTCGACGTTGAAGCCGGACTGCCCATCCCCGATGCCCGAGCCACCGGCAGCCATCATGGGCTGCAGCGCCCGCGCAGGCGCAGGGCGACGCGCGGTGACCTTCGCGACCTTGCGGACGGGAGGCTTCGGGCGCGGCTTCGGCTTTTGCTTCTCCTGCAAGGTGACCTGGATGACCTTGCGCAGGATGGTCTGTCCCGCCGGGATCTTCGTGAGGAACACGTAGCCCCCCACGTGGACCCCGAGGGAGATCCCGATGATCCAGAGCCAGCGGTTGCGATCGGAGCGCTGCACGGTCACCGCCGCTCGACGGCGAAGGCAAGCCCCTCGATGCCTGCTTGCCGCGCTGCGTCCATGACCTCGATGACCTTACCGTGCCGGGTCTCGCGATCCGCCCCGACCAGTACCTGGAGGTTCGGGCGCTCGGCCTTGAGGGTCTGTAGCTTCACCAGGAGCTGGTCCGGATTCACGAGCTGGTCGTCAAGACGGATGTTGCCATTCGCTTCGACCATGACCGCGACGGTGCGTGCCTCGGTGGCGGTGGTGCGGGCAGCCTTCGGAAGCTGGACCTTGAGAGACTGCTGGGCGATGAGGTAACTCGTGGCAAGAAAGATGATGAGCAACACGAGCGTGACGTCCACGAGCGGGGTCACGTTGATGTCGACGATGGGCTCATCGGAGGGCGAGGCTCGCATCCGGGATCTCCTAGCGAACGGCCGGGGCCGGTGCGGCAGATGAGGCGCCCAGTTCGCTGCGCTTGATGGCGACGACCGCCTCGGCAGCTTCCTCGAGGTGATAGTCCATCACGCGGATGCTGCGCTGGTACAGGTTATAGAAGATGACGGCTGGAATGGCGACCATGATGCCAACGGCCGTCGCGATG
>JBEIFE010000203.1:0-4268 GCA_040382575.1 Candidatus Sericytochromatia bacterium | reverse complement strand
TTCCCCCATCGTGACCAGCAACCGATGCCCCTCGGGGCGCGGGCACGATACGAAGTGAAGCCCCAGGATCGTCTTGCCGGTGCCCGGACCACCCTGGATGGCATACGTGTTTCCGGGGACCAGTCCCCCATGGAGCAGCAGATCAAGGCCTTGCACCCCCGATGGGTGGCGTCCTGCTCGAGTCATCTCCTCGTCGGTCCGATCGTCGTGCATCTGCCCGTCCGTTCTCGGTAACAGGACCGGGGTCATGATGCCGGTGCAGATCGGATCTGCCATCTCCGTCTTGCTCAGAAGACCTCTCGCTGGCCAAGTTCAGGTGCAGATGTGATTTTTATAACTGGCATACAAGTTATATGATCATTATCATGGTATGATGGAGATGTTCTCAAGCATGACATGGGTGGAATGGAGGCTGACATGACGGGATGGAGCGTACGATTGCAGATCCGGGCCATCAGGGCGCGATTTCCATGGATGTCCACGCAACTGCTGGCCATCCGGGCCGGTCTCTCGGTGACTGCCCTCCGTCGGCTGGAATCGGGACGCCCGCGGACTCTCAGTCTCGAGACGTTGAGGCGCCTGTGCCTGGCTCTGGAATGTACGCCCGGGGATCTGCTCGTCTTCGTTCCCGACTCGCCGGCGCCGGGTCGGCCTCGGACCGATTCCTGCGCTCGGGTTCGTCGTGATCTTGACCTGTTGACGATCGCGTGAACCGAGACATGTTAAATTCGGCACCCTCCTGCGTACATAGAAACCGTCACCTTTTCCTGAAATCCCCGGGACGGACCCCATGCAGCACTGGCAGACCATCCTCCATACCCTCGGTTGCGAAGCGTGGTTACGTGATGAAGCCGGTCGCATCGTGCTGGTCAATCAGATGGCGGCCGATTCGGTCGGGATGACCATCGAAGACATGATCGGGAAGCCGCTCTCGGAGTTGCCGATGGCGACCGACTTCATCCCCCGGTTGCTCCAGGGGGACGCTCGCGTGCTCGCCTCCAGGCAGCCCGGGGAGGCCCCTCTTCCACCTGCGATGGACGGTGGCCCTGCCCGGGTCGCCAGGCTCGTGCCCGTGTTACTCGAAGACGATAGATGGGGCGTGCTGGACATCCGTGGGTCTTCGACCGTGGAAGCCACCCAGCTGCTTGAACTTCGGAAGACCGTTCTCGATCAGGCTGAACAGCTCGATCGTGAGACCTTCCTGCGGCGGGCCTTCCAGCAATACGTCCCGTCCGAGGTCGTCAAGCACATGACGGATTCGCGTAGCCTGTCGCTCTCCGGGCGGCATGGTACCGTGACGGTTTTGCTCGCTGACCTCCGGGGATTCACACGCTTCACCGAGGGCCGTGATCCTCAGGATGTCGTCGAGATCCTGAACCTGTATTTCGCGACCGTCACCCCTCCGCTCGTCGAGCGGGGGGGCATGATCGACAAGTACATCGGGGATGCCGTCCTCGCTCACTTCGGGCTCTGGAATCACGAGCGCGAGACTCCCCTGCTCGCCGTCCAGGCGGCCGTCGAGATGCGTCAGCAGCTCAACGAGTTCAATACCTGGCTGAAAGATATAGGAATGCCCACGCTCAAGATGGGGATCGCCATCCACACCGGTGAGGCACTCGTGGGCAACATAGGCTGCAAGGCCCGGATGGATTTCACGGTGATCGGGGATGTCGTCAACACGACGGCGCGCCTCGAGGAGATCGTCAAAGAGGTGCCCAACCGGATCCTGATTTCCGGCCCGGTATACGAGGTGGTCAAGGAACACGTCTACGTCCAGCCTCTCGATGCCGTCCAGGTTCGTGGCCGCTCGGCCTCGCTCGACATCTACCTGGTGCTCGGAATGAAGTCCAGGTCTAAACCTTTGCCGGAACTTGAGGATGTTTTAATCGATTCTTGAACTCGGGCAGTCGGCAGCGGCCGATACCTGATCGAGGTCAGGAGGTCTTGCCTTGATGAAGCTTTCTCGATTGCTCGTGTTCGGTGCCGTCTCTCTGGTGAGTGCGTGTGGACGGCCTGCTGCCCGTGTGGCTGCAGATTTCGACATGGCAGGCGCCTCGGCCGTCGCTTCCTCGGCCTTCAGGCCGGGCTTTCCTCGCCTGACGGCAGAACGTCCCGTGACCTTGTTCAGCTACCTGCCGATCGACGACGCCTTGCAGGCGCACATTCCCGTTTACCTCAACGCGCTCGAAGAGCGAGCTTCCGACCGCCTGTACAACGTGGCCGTCAGCGATGCACTGGGTCCTGACAACACCTTCGCCTGGCGCATCGTGCCGGATGGCAGCGGCCAGCTGGTCTCTCCCCGCGCGAGCCTGATGCCCGGTATTCGCGAATACACCACCAGTTCACCTGATACGCTTTCGCGCTCCGTGGCCTGGGCCTATACCGCGCACCCGTCTCGTTTCGCGGCCTTCTCTTACCTCGGTCACGGGGGTGGCTATCTGGGCCTGGCCAGTGATATGACGCCGGGGCCTGGTGAACTTCCTCGCGCCGACTTCATGTCGCTGTCCGAGCTATCCTCAGCGTTGCGCGCGGGGCTCAAGGGACGCAAGCTCGATTTCGTGCACCTGCATGCCTGCCTGATGGCCAATCTCGAGGCCGCTTACGAGTTGCGCGACCTCACATCCGTCCTGTTCGCCTCCGAGGATGTCGTCGGGGCCTGGGAGTCGGGCACCCGGGACGTGACGCGCCATCTCCAGGAGTTGCTGAGCGCCCCCTCGCTGGATGCGCGGAACGTGGGACGCGAGGCCGTGATCCGGGTCCATGCCCGCCGGAATCCTGCTGGCTTTTCCACGGCATCCGCCATCGACGTGGATCGGATCGAAGAACTCAAGCGCGCCGTCAATGAACTCGCGCGAGCGCTTCTGGCCGATCTCCCTCGCGAGCGAGAGGTCATCAAGACGGCCTATCTGGACGTTCCCGAGCTGAAGAATTCGCCAGGTTCCGGACAGCGCGACCTGTGGCGCTTCTGCCGGAAGCTGGCCAGCGTGTCCGACCCCGAGGTCCGTTCCCGGGCCCTGGCCGTCATTTCCAGCTTGCGTCTGGTGCTCCTGCACGCACGCGATCAGGAGGGGGAGGCCGCCGAGGGGCTCTCGATCTACATGCCCGTTCCGGATTCCTGGAACCCCGGCCTCGAGGCGAGCTATGCCACCACGCGCTTTGCCCGTGATACGGCCTGGGATGCCTTCATAGTGGCTCTGTGGGGGATCCGCTGACGGCCGTGCGAGCCCAATTGGGGGCGTGAACCTCGAGGGCGATCGCCTTGCCCTTCAGCACGACATGTCCCATGGACGCGAGTTCGAAGCCATCGCCTGCTAGCATCGAGGTCGCACTATCCACGAGGATGCTGGCCCCGAGGGTCTTGGTGAGACTCTCCAGGCGGCTGGCCGTGTTGACGGTATCTCCTATCGCGGTGAACTCCATCCGGTTCTCGGCACCGATGTTGCCCACGACGACCTGACCCGTGGCAATTCCGATACCCATCGACAGTTCCGGCAACCCCCGATCACGCTGGCCGATGTTGAACGTTTCGAGAGCTTCGCGCATGGCGCGTGCTGCCAACAGCGCATTTCTGGCGGGGTTATCCACCGGCGTGGGGGCACCGAAGAGTGCCATCATGCCGTCACCGAGGAACTTGTTGAGCGATCCTCCGTGCAGGGAGATGCACGGTAACATGCTGGAGAAGTAACGGTTGAGCTCACGCACCAGGATGGCGGGATCCTGGGCCTCGGACAGTGACGTGAAGTTGCGGATATCCGTGAACATCACGGCGATGACCTTATGACTGCCTTGAAGGTGAAGATCACCTCTGGCCGCCTGCTCTGCCAGTCCAGGATCCACGAATCTGCCGAAGGCGGATTCCAGATGGAATCGTTCTCTCAGTCGCACGACCATCGCATTCAGGTGCTCACCGAGGACTCCCAGGACATCGCCTGTCTCGATGGGCACACGGACCTCGAGATTTCCGTCGGCGATCGCGTCCATCGCCGACTCCAGTCGCCGGATAGGGCGGAGGAAGCCATTCATCGACAGAATCAGGAGTGCCGTGAACAGGGCGATCGACATCACGACCGCGTAGATGATCAGGGGCCATAGGCGCCGCAAGGCCTCATCGATCCCGGCACTGTCGTGCAGGACTCCGAGGGTCAGGATGGATGTGCCCAGTAACATCGCGGGGCCCGCCAGGAACAGGCTCACCACGAGGCGTTTCCGAAGAGACAGGTTCCACCTGCCCTGGAAGTCCTTGATGCCACCATCTGGAAAGAGCAGCG
>JBEIFE010000202.1:0-4287 GCA_040382575.1 Candidatus Sericytochromatia bacterium | reverse complement strand
GGTGGCTCCCTTCGCCAGGTCTGCCATCACGACCTGGGCCGTTCGAACCCGCTCGGGCTCGAAGGTGACCCGTCCAGCGATGGGCAGGAGCGAGGCCGACCGAGGCGCACCTGCGTGCATCGTCCCGGGGGCAGGCGCCTGACAGGAGGCTGTCACCGTGCTCACCCCGAGGGCGAGCATCATCCAGAGGGGGCGCTTGAATGGACCTCTCATGGCGCGATCACCCGGATGGCATGGTTGTACCGGTCAGCGACGTAGATGAGCCCGTTCGGACCGACATGCAGCCCGCAGTTCCAGCCGGCGTGCTGGTTGAATCGGGCCCGGGCATTCGGGCCATCGAGCCAGCCCTGCGACCCGCTTCCCGCGAGCACCGTGGCGGCACCGTTCGAGGGCTGGACCCGGACGATCCGGTAATTCAGGGTGTCTGCGACCACCAGTTGCCCGGTGCCTTCGATGGCGAGTCCGCCCGGGTAGTTGAGCGTGAGCGATGGCGTGACGGTCGTGACGACGCCGGCAGGCGTGATGCGGCGGAGGGTCCGGTTGTCTCGGTCCGTGGCCCACAGGTTGCCCGAGGTATCGAACGCAAGACCGTACAGGTAGGTGAAGCGGGCTGCGGTTCCCGTACCATCCGCATTGCCGCTGGTGCCACCTGCCAGGGTGGTCACGACGCCACTCGCGGACACGACCCGTAATTTCACGTCGTCGCCGGCACAGGTGGTGCGCCCCGAGGCATCCACCGCGAGACCTGCCACGTTGTTGAACTGGGCGGCCGCTCCCGGGCCATCGACGCTTCCCCGGGTTCCCGAGCCGGCCAGGGTCGAGACGACGCCTGCTGCCGTCACGACTCGGATCCGGTTGTTACCGGGATCCGACACCACGAAATGACCCGCCGGGGCGAGATCGAGCGCGGTCGGAAAGTTGAACGCTGCGGCCGAACCCGCACCATCCGCGAAGGCGGCTGCCCCGGATCCCGCTAGCGTCATCACGTCGCCTGCGGGGCTGATCTTGCGGATCCGGTTGTTGCGAGAATCGGCCACGACCAGGTTGCCGGCACCGTCGAGCACGACGTCCGTGGGTTCGTACAGGCGGGCATGGAAGCCGCGTCCGTCCTGGTAGCCCGCCACGCCCCCGGCTCCTGCCAGGGTCCCCGTCGTGCCGCTGACGGGGACGAACGGGCCGACCACCCGGTTCGGACCCTGCAGGACCTCGAGGTAGCCGCAAGGCGTCTCGGGGGCCAGCGTGACGGTGAGGCGGGTCTGGCCCGAGGTCACGCTCCAGGTCGCGACGGGCGTCCCGCTGATGGAGACGCGGATATCCTCGCTGGCCGCGGTGGGCAGGCCCTGGCCCTGGAAGGTGACCGTGCCTCCTGGCGAGGCGATCGCCGGTGAGAAGGAGTCCATCAGGGTGAAGAGGACGGTCCGTCGGGCAAATCGGTCCGCGGCATTCGTTCCGCCAGACGCATAGTTGATGGCCCAGACCGGGTCCTGGTCGGCGGCGATCGCCTCCGTCACCAGGTCGAACACCCGCGTGTAATCGTCCCCTTGCAGGGCGGTCCCCGCCACGTCGAGGTTCTGATCGGAGACCTTGCCCATCAACGCCGCCTGCTGGCTGACGGACAGACCCCGGTAGGCCACCAGGACGCTCGTCGCCGTCGTGGCCCTGGAGATGTTCACGTACGATCCGGTCAGGCTCGTCCAGGAACCGTTGCGCAGCACGAGGGTCCTGACCCGGGCGATCGCCGACCCCGCCCGATTGGGATTCCCCCCCGCCGAGAGACCTTTCACGGCTTCCAGGTAGTAGGGTTGGCCGGTGATCGGGTTGAATCCCGGAATGGTGAGGGTGAAGGTGCCGTCAGGTCGGGTGACGGTCGAGGCGACGGAGTTGCCGGTGGTGGAATCGATCAAGGAGACCGTCGCGCCGGTAGCGATCTCCACGAGGGTCGCCTGCGTGCGGCGCTCAGGAGAAACCCAGGGCTCCACCCGTCCCTCGAGACGCTGGAGACCACCTGTTCCGACGGCCTCCTGGCCCGCGCCCGTGGTACACGACATCAGCACGAGGCTCGCCCACATCCAGACCGGAAGAGCCGCGTGTGGGACCTGGGTCATCGAGACACGCCGCATCATTCACCGGCCTTCAAAGGCCAGATCCACTGGGTCTGACCCATCGCTCCGAGAGCCCAGATGCGCCCCTGACCATCCCGGGTGAGGTCTACCGGCGAAAACCGCAGGGAGACGTCGGGGATATCGCGCTCACCCGCCAGGTTCAGGGTCGCGACGCCACCGGGAATCGCAACCCAGACGCGCCGGGCATCCGCCACGAGGGCGACCGGGTTTGCGCCCAGACGGATGGCTCGACTGGTGGCCCCGTCGCGTCGCAAAACCGTTCCATCTCCTGCGCAAGCCACCCAGACCGAGCCACTGGCATCGGTCGCCACGTCGACGGGATCGGGACCGGTCGAGGACGTCGCCACGAGCGTGCCGTCCGACCGGTTCAACTCGAACAGGGTTCGCTCACGCGTCGTGACCCAGACTCGCGAGGGCCCCAGGGCGACCGCGGACGGGCTTCCCGGGATGTTGATCGAGGTGAGGGCCAGGTCCGAGGACTTCACGCGGACGATCCGACCGTCTTCCAGCGCGGCCCAGGCGTCGTCCGGACCTGCCGCGATCGCCGAGGGGGTGGCTGGCAGGGCCACGCTACCCTGGAATGCGAAGCCGGTCATGCCGAAGACCAGCCGATCGAGGTGGGCCGGTGCGGACGAGGCCACCCAGACCTGGCGAGACGCTCCCTCGAGGTCTCCGGCGATCGCCACGGGAGACGAGATGGGTGAACCCAGGCGGTTCCCGGCCAAGCCGTTAGCCCCCAGTTCCTGGGCTCCCGTCCGGGTGAGGATCAGCGGGAAGGGCAGGCCACCGATACCGGCAAGGGCAAGGCCCTCGCCCGGGAATCCCACCTCCTGCCCCGTCGTGCCGAACGGGGTGGGTGTCGCTTGCGGAATGATCGCCGGAGGCAGGGTCGTCACTGGCTGGGGAATCATGTCGTCGGTCGCCAAACCCGCTCCGATGTCCAACCCGTCATTCCCGGACTTCAAGGGTGATGGCGCCGTTGACGGAGCGACGGATGACGTGGAAGACGGCGTCGGACTGCCGGTGACTTTTCCGGCAAGATTTCCTGAGCCCGATCTCGCTTCCTGGATGTCGTCCAGGCCCGCCAGCCCAGTGTCCTCTTCGACCTCGCAGGCCGGAACGGCCAGTAGAAGGCCGCTGAATACGATGATGCTGCGAAGGCGAGAACGAGGATATCTCAAGTGCGGCGCGACCTCTCGAACCACGAGGTGCCCCCGGCGAGGCTGCGAATGGACCCTAACACCATACCCGCGAAGCGAGCAATTTTGCGCCCGTCACTCGCAGATCCGCGAGACCGAGTGGTCGACGCGGCACGGGATGCGGACGAGCCGCCGCCTTCCCCGTGAGGTCACGCCCACGATGTCCAACGCATTCGGTCCGTCCGGGAGGCCCCAGAGGTTCACCTGACCGCTCCAGCTGGCTTCCGCCGTCAGTCTCGCGAGTCGGTGGGGCGCGGGAGCGAAGGCCGTCACCTCGGCGGTCTGGATGTCCGCGGGAATCCCGGTGAGGCTCACCCGCAGGATCCCCGAGAGCGCGCGCCCGTGAATGGAATCCTGGTTCGAGGGGACCAGCGCCGCGAGCCGGAAGATCAGCGTGGCCTCGGGCGGTCCGATGAGTTCCTTGCATCGTCGCTGGGCCTCGTCCGGTCCGATGAGGTCGTCCAGCCCATCCGCGTCCCGACCGGATTCCAGGCTGTCCCACAGGAGCGGCGGAAGCGGAACCTGGATCCGGTCGCGGATATCCTTCTCGAAAGGTGCCAGGAGTTCCGGCTTCACGCGCTCGATCACGCTTCCGTCACCGACTGACAGCCCTGACCGTCGATCTTCGACCCGGAGACGTTCGACCAGCAACGTCGAGGCCAGGTCAACCCGGGCACAGTGGAGGCTCGTCGTGGGAAAGACAGCCTGTTCGAGTCGATCGCGGAGACCAAGGGATGGGGCCGCACGCGTCACGCGGAGGAGGCTCGTGACGCCACGCGGCACGTCCTCGAGACGGAACGTTCCGTCGGCATCGGTCACCTGTTCGACGAGCCTTTCGCCGTTCGAAGGGTCCACCAGTTCCACCGCGCAACGGCAAGCCGGCGTTTCCAGGATCCGGCCCGTCCGCACGTCGTGGACTGGCCACAGTGCCCGTCCGAGTAGCCTGGCCGTCCCTTCCGTGGTCC
>JBEIFE010000201.1:0-4292 GCA_040382575.1 Candidatus Sericytochromatia bacterium | reverse complement strand
GCGAGGTGCCCGACTATCAAAGGCCATGGCCATGCGCTGGATCTCGATGCTCGAGACACCTGGAGCGGGCAGAACATCGATGACGAGAGAGCGACCGTCCTCGCTCACGAAGCCCTGCACGAACGCCGGAAGGTTTTCGATTCCTTTGCGCCATTCCCGGTACAGGGCCAGGTTCTCGAACAGGCTAGCACCGGGGCGAAGCGAGAGCGGCCCGAGCACGCGACGGACCCTCGGATCCGCCTCGATCGAGCGGTTCCATGCGACCAGAGCCGGGAGGTTCCGGGAGGCCAGGACCGGAGAACCATCGGTGGTGCGGACGATCATGCGGATATCGAAGACGGCATTCCCGATGTCCATGCGCTCGAGTGCAGCGAGGCCGCGAGCACTCTCCATGCGGGCCGGAAAATCCTTCATGTTCGGTGCACCGACGCGGAAGGAGAGGGACGGTGCCACCAGGCAACCGGCCACGAGGAAGCCCACCGCGAGCGTCCGCAGGGGCGCACCCGTGACGAGAGTCGCGAGACTTCCCCAGGCCTTATCGAAACGCCGGTCGCCCGCCTCGGGGCGGCGATCGGCCCAGCCGGGCCACTGGATGGCCCGCGGGAAGGAAGCCAGCAAAGCGGGCAAGAGGGTGAGTGCAGCGGCCATGCTCACGAACACGACGAGCACGCCACCGACGGCCATGCTCTGCAACTCGAGCAGAGGCCCGAAAGAGAGGGCGACCATCCCGCACAGCACGGCCCCGCCGGAGGCCAGGATGGAGGGCGCTGAACGGGTGAATGCCTGGACCACCGCCTCGGTATCCGGGCGCGCCTGCCGTTCCTCGCGCCAGCGCTCGACGACGAGGAGTGCGTAGTCGACCCCGACCGCGAGACCGATCATCGTCACGAGATTCTCGAGCAGGTCCGATAGCACCAGGAACCGGGAAAGGACGAAGACGGCGGCCAGCGTCAGGCCGATGGCCACCCCTGCCCCCGCGAGCGGCAGGGCCGCAGCGAGCGGGGCGCGGAAGGCGATGAGCAACGCCAGGGTCGTCAGGGGCAGGGCAAAGGCCTCCGCTCGCTGGCCGTCGTCCTTGCTGACCTGCCCGATGTCCGCGTTGACGGCGGCACCGCCCGTGACGGCGAGCAACGCCCCCGGATCGAGTTCCTCGAGCGCCGCACGGGCACGGGCCAGGCGCCCCCGCAGACTCGCGACGGGGTCGGGAGCATGCCTGGACCTGAAATGCGGCGGCGAGACGATCCACAGGCGCTGGGGATGGACGACCCCGTCCCTCATCACCGTGGCGTGGTCGAACGGACCCGCCACGCGCTGGCCGCGGGATTCGAGCGCAGCCGTCACCCGGGCGACGAAGCCCTGCAGTTCGGGTTCGTCGATGGCGCGCTTGCCGGGTTCGAACACCACGAGAAGGCCATCGCCCATGGCAGAACGGAACTCCTCGCGGAGGGTGCGGGATACCGCCAACGAACGGCTTTCCTCGAGATCGCCACTCCCCGTGACCAGAAGCCCGCGTGCCTGGATCGCCATCCAGGAGGTCGCGAGTACCAGGGCCAGCCATGCAAACAGGATCTTTGAACGGTGGACGACGAGCCAGCGAGCCACTTGCGACAGCAGAAAGGAGTCCTCCGAACGAGCAGGTTGAACTACGGTCCCTTACCCGCCAGGAAAACGATCAAACGCCTGTCAGACAGACATCGGAGTCCGGCGAAGACGATCAGAGGCGGGTGGCGATCGCCAGCCAGCCCACCTCGCAGGCCCACGACCCGTAGCGAAATCGTTCACCGGCCCCCGAGGCCGTGCCGAGCCAGGCCCCGGGGTCATCGAGAGCGAAGGTGGCAAGCGTCAGCCCCTCGTTCGCGAGATGTGCCTTGAACAGCGCTTCCTTGACCGTCCAGAGGCGGAGGCGGGTCTCGTCGTCCGAGGCCTCATGGCGCGATCGCTCGGCATCCGTCAGATATAGGCGCATGCCCCGCTCGGGAACCCTGCGGCCCACCTGTTCGAGATCGACCCCGACCCCCCTTCCACCGGGACATGCAAGGGCAACGGCAAACGCCTCGGTGTGGCTGATGCTGAATTCGGGATGCGGGAACAGGATGCTCCCGGGGTCGTCTTCGCGGCAGAGGCGATGCACCAGGCAAGCCAGGGCGGCCCGGCCTCGTCGGTAGGCGAGGATGCGTGATGGATGGTTCAGGCGCTCGAGACGAGGAGAAGAGCCGCCCCATGGGTCCCTGGCCAGGGCGAGCAACAAGGGGACGCCCAGATCGCGGGAGACCTGTTTTTCCAGCAGTTCCACGGTAATCCTCCCGGAATTCAAGATGACACGATCCCCTTGCTCGTGTCACGACGGCCCCTTGATGGGGTATGTGCCAGAAATGAAACCCGCCCGACGCTGGACTGAACCGTGAAACAGCCCACCATCTTCTTACCGCACGGAACCGGCCCTTGCTTCTTCATGGACTGGACCTCGGGTCCGCCCGATTCCTGGGATGGCCTCGCCACCTGGCTGCGGGGCCTCCCTGCCACCCTGCCAGCCAAACCGCGAGCCCTACTCGTGGTGACGGCCCACTGGGAAGAAGCCGTGCCGACGCTCGTGGAAGGCCCCTCACCGCCACTCCTGTACGACTACGAGGGATTTCCGAAGCCCACCTACCAGATCGCGTGGCCCGCGCAAGGCGCGCCTGATGTCGCGCGCGAGGTCCGGATGCTGCTGTCGTCTGCGGGCATCCCCTCGGCCAAGGACACCGTGCGAGGTTTCGACCACGGGGTCTTCGTGCCCCTGAAGGTGGCTTTCCCGCAGGCGGACATCCCCGTCACGCAACTCTCCCTCAAGGTGGGGCTCGATGCAGCAGACCACCTCAAGATCGGGCAGGTCCTCGCCCCGCTCCGGGAGAAGGGCGTGCTGATCGTGGGTAGCGGCATGAGCTACCACCATGTGAAGGGGTTCGGAAACCCGGCCGCGACCACCCATGCGGACCGCTTCGATGAGTGGCTCAAGTGGGCGGTGGCCCTGAAAGACCTCGAGGACCGATACAAGCAACTCTCGAGCTGGGCCCGGGCTCCTTCGGCCATCATGTGCCATCCGCGTAGCGAGCACCTGATGCCGCTGTTCGTGGCAGCCGGTGCCGCGGGCAAAGACCCTGGCCAGCAGGTTTTCTCTCAGATCATCATGAACGTCCGGATCTCCGGGATCCGGTTCGGTTGAGGCGGTATTGGCCTCTTCACCTCTCCAGCTCCCCCCCGAGACGGGTCTATTTGCCGTCTCTTTGACGCTGCTCAGCTTCCAGCTGGCTCGTTACGTGATGATGGCCGGAGGAGCCTTCCTGCTGGCCCAGCGCTGGACTCCTGCCTGGCTGGAAAAGCGGCGGATCGCCAAGCGTCTGGCGGACGGGCGCCAGATCCGTCGAGAGATCGGGACGTCCCTGCTCTCGATCGCCGTGTTCGTGGCGATCGGGCTCGGGGTTCGCCAGCTGAGGGAACTCGGGCTCGTGCATCTATGCACGGACCTCGACTGTCACGGCTGGCCGTGGGCGATCGGCTCGGTGCTTGTGCTGCTGGTCATCCACGACACCTGGTTCTACTGGACCCACCGGCTGATGCACCATCCGAAGATCTTCCGGCACTGGCATCGCACGCACCACCTGTCGCATGACCCCACGCCGCTCGCGGCCTTCGCCTTCCACCCGGTCGAGGCCGTCATCGAGTCCCTGTTCTTGCCCCTGACGCTGCTGGTCCTGCCGTTCCACCCGGCATCGATCTTCGGTTTCCAGTTGCTGGCCTTCGCCATGAACATCTACGGCCATCTGGGCATCGAACTGTTCCCGGCAAGTTTCGCGCGACACCCGGTCTTCCGGTGGATCAACACCACCTCGCATCACCACCAGCACCACCGGGCCGTGACGGGGAATTACGGGCTCTATTTCAACGGGTGGGACCGGCTCTGCGGGACCAATCACCCGGACTACGCGGCGACGTTCATTCGCAACGCCAGCGGACGCCCGGGGTGAACATCATCCTTCACCGGCAAATGCGGCTTCCATCCGGGTCCGGGCAGCTTCCGGATCGAAGGCCTGAACCGTCTGGTTGATTTCCCAGACATGGCCGAAGGGATCCTTCACGCGGGCATAACGCGCCCCCCAGAAGGTGTCGTGCAGCGCGACGTCCTCCTGGGCTCCCGCGGCCAGGGCCCGTGAAACGGCAGCTTCCGCATCGTCCACCTCGATGAGGCAGGAGATGCTCGTGCCCGACAGCATGCCAGGAGTCCGGACGTAGCTGTCCGGGGGCACCATGTCGGC
>JBEIFE010000200.1:0-4379 GCA_040382575.1 Candidatus Sericytochromatia bacterium | reverse complement strand
GGGGCCAGTTGGCACGGATGTTCCGTCGAGGTGCCCCGACGGCATCGGCAATCTCGTCCGCCGTGAGCGGGAAGTCGAGCCGAGAGACCTCGACGGCGGGCTGCCAGGGCCTCTGCGCGGCACCCGGACGCTCAAGTTGCTCACGGGTCGCGGAATCTGGGCTTGATCGCCACGGACGCACCTCGACTTGTCATGGATGAACAAAGCTTGAATCATTCATAAACTCGATCTGGATGTTCCGGGCGCTGGGCACCATGTACAGCGCACTTGCATGGGGCGCCACCGCACATCTCGAACCTGGAGATGTCATGCTGGTGTCGCAGTCGAGTTCGCTCGAGGGAGGTCACATGCCCTGGATCTACCTGATGCTTGCCATCGTCCTGGAAGTGCTGGGGACGACCAACCTGAAGCTGAGCGAGGGATTCACGCAACCCTGGCCCAGCTTGCTGGTCGCCATCGGGTACGGGGGCGCTTTCTACCAGCTCTCGCTGTGCGTGAAGGACATCGAGATCGCGGTGGCCTATGCCGTCTGGTCGGGCGTGGGGACGACCCTGATTGCCGTGGTGGGCCTTCTGGCGTTCGGTGAAGTGCTCAACTGGTCCAAGGTCCTGTGCATCGGGTTGATCCTGGCCGGAACGACGGGACTTCACGTCCTCTCACTCGGGCGTTGAGTCCGGCCAGATTTTGAATATCGATTGATTTCATCAAGGCCGTGTTTAATCTGGTCCTTGATCATGGCGTCCAGACGAAGAATCCTTTGCAAGGCATGACCGGACGAGAGCCTTGACTGGAAAGGAGCTTGAACATGGACATCCTCGGTGGATTCGGCCATTTGATCGGGGGAATCGGACGCATGGGGGGCGTGGAAGCCGGCGGTGGCGCAGCCGAGGAGGCCGAGGGGGGCTTCGGCAACATCATGAATGCCATCGGTCACTTCATCCAGCAGATTGTTCCGCTGTTTGCCTGATCCAGGTTTTCGGATTTTGGCATCAACAAGCAAGGGTCCGGTTCGGTGCCAACGGGCTACCGTACCGGACCCTTACCCATTCGGGTCGTGAATGTTCGAGATTCGGTGATCACGAGGAGGGACTCTCATGGCAGGCTTCAATCCCGGTGTCTCATGGCTCGTGAGCGGCATCCTGCTCGGTATGGCCACGGTCTGGATACCTGTTGCTGCGCAGACCTTGTCCGTTTCTGCACCCGGTGATCTGGCCCCCGTCCTCCCCGGCGCCGGCATAGCCGGAATGCCCACGTGGACTCTCGTGCATACCATGTCTCCTGTCCTGGGAGCCGTCATCCGTCCCGGGAGTTCCGAGGTGTTCATCCATGAGCGCCGCGGACTGGTGACCAGGTTCGATGCCGCCCACCCTGAACGACAGGACCACTGGAAGGTGCCGCAAAATCTGGTCTGGCTGTTGCCTTCCCCGGGAGGGGGCATCGTTCTGGCCGGAACCGAGGAGGCTCGTCTGGTGGCCCTCGATGCTCGAACCGGAGCATCCGGTCGTGGCTGGGAGGGTAGCCGCGCCACCTTTTCCTCGGATGGCCGCTTCTTTCTCACTGGAATCGAAGAGGGCCTGATCCGCCTGGTGGAGGTGAGTTCAGGACGCATCCTGAAACAGTTTTCTCACCCTGGATGGCGCTCGTTTGCCTTTGCTCCCGGTGATCGCCTGATCGTCATCCTTGAGGTCGATACCCCCCTGACTCGGCGTGTGGTCATCCGCGAGATCGGCTCCGGCGAGGTGGTCGGTGCCTGGAAAGGGGTGCGAGGATGGTCCGGGCCAACATTTTCGCGCGATGGGCAGGCTGCTCTCTTTCCCATGCAGGACCGGACCGTCCTGCACTGGACGAGTCAAGACCGACAGATCCGGCACGTCTGGACGCATGCAGGAACGGTGCAGTCGGTGGAGTTCTCGCGAGAGGGCGATCGCCTGCTGACGGGTGCATGGGATCGGACGGTGGTCGCTCGCTCGAGCATGACCGGTGAAACACTCTGGACGAGCCCGTTCATCGATCTCGTGGCGAGCGCCGTCTTTGACGACACGGGAAGGTTTGCCCTGGTTCTGACGGTCGATCTGGTCGCTCACATGCTTGATGCGAAAGATGGTCAGGTCCTCAAAAGCTGGTCACCATGCATCCAGGCCCGATTTCTGCCCGGTGCCTCCTCGGTGTTGCTTCAGGACCCAGCCGGTGAATGGCGAATCATCGTTGATCCGGTTTCCGGACAACCGAGCCAGGCGCTTCCCGGGGGGGAATTCGCGTCGTCCTCATCGGATGGTCGGGTCATCCTCACTTGGTCACCGGGAGGATCCGCCTCCATCCGCGTTCATCGTCCCTGATTCCGGTGCTTCTCGGGAACGATTTTTGCTGCTTCTTTCTCAAATCATAATGTTTCCATAAGAATTGACACTGAATTGACTCCGGATGATCGAAAGCGTGAACGGTGTACCGCTTCCAGAAAAGGAGTCCTGCGTGTCCCTCCAGCTCGATGATCTTTCCCGGGTCCGTGTCATCACGCGCGTCAACGCCCCGTCATCCGGTACCGAGATGTTCCTGCGGCGCCTCGAACCGACACGCGTCCGACAGGAAATGGGCAACATGCGCAAGGATGGTCTCGACAATCTCGTTCTGAAGGCAGGCCAGGATACCTACGTGGCCTCGAGCCTCGCGATGGATACGGGCAAGTTCCGTCGTGGTCAGGAAGTGCTCGTCGATCAGGGTGGACGCGGCTTCCGTGCCGTTGTGCGCGAAGTGAACGACGAGGTGAACTCCGATGGGGACGTGTTCCGGCGTTCTTTTCCGTGCGCGATTCCCGGTGCCATCGTGGGGGCCCTCGTCGGGGGTGGTGCGGGGGCCGTCATCGGGGCGGCACTCGGTTCCACGGCCTGCATGGCGCCGCTCACGTCTCAGCAGATCGACAACACCTTCAGGAAGTAGGTTCGCTCAAGCTTCCATCGATTGCTCCTCTCGAGTGCCCGTCTGGACGAACCGAGTAGCCGGAACCGCATCCCCGATGAGTTCGGGGGCCTTGACGACCATGACCGTGCACCTCGCATGCTGGACAAGGTCGCTGGAGACGCTACCCATCAAGAACCGGACCACGCCGGTTCGTCCGTGCGAGCCGACCACGATCATGTCTGGTTTCCAGCTCGCTGCTGCACTCAGAAGAGTTTCGGCGATCGCGTCACCGACGAGGTGGTGGGGATCCGAATCAATCCCGTGACTGTGAAAGGTGCTCGCTGCATCAGCGAGGATGCGATAGGCATCCTCGTTCGATGGCAGTTGCATCGTCGTATCCGGGGGCATGAGTGACCCCGAGCCCCTGACGAACACGCTCTGGGAAACCAGCACGATGCGAACTTCCGCATCCAATGCGGACGCCAGTATCGCGGTCTGTTGCAGGGCGCGACGAGAATATTCGGAACCATCCGTGGCAAGCATGATTTTCATGGCATTACTCCTTCCGGGCTTGGACAGATATTCTCATGAACCCTCTTCAGGTATATCCAGGCAGGCGGCCCCTGTTTTCGCGAGACTTCATCAGGGTGCGTGGATGCTTCCGGGAGCGTTCATGTGGCTCGTTCACGCCAGATATCCCGCCGTGCGGCTGATCGGGTCATCCATCTGGCCAGGCAGTTGACTTTGCTCCGCTCAAAATTTGCTGGGAACCCTGTCGGTTTTCATGCTTGATGCCTCAATGTGGCCTCTGTACCATGTCATGCGTCTCCGGTTCGTCTCTCGAGCGCGGGGGCGTCAGGGTCCAGGATGCAACGTCGCATCTCGCTGACAAAGGAGCCAGCACCCCCATGAATAGCCATTCTTCCGTGTCCGGGACGATCACCCGTCCGGTCTACCTGTTCGAGGAAGGTCGCGGTGACATGCGCGACCTGCTCGGTGGCAAGGGCGCAAGCCTGGCCGCCATGACCCAGCTCGGCCTCCCCGTGCCACCCGGTTTCACCATCACGACCGAGGTCTGTCGTCAGGTTCTCGCCCAGGGCGGCCTGTTCCCCGAAGGCGTCGATGCGGCAGTCACGGGTGCTCTCTCGAACCTCGAGGAACGTCTCGGCAAACGCTTCGGTGACGCTGACGATCCCTTGCTGGTCTCGGTGCGCTCGGGCGCGAAGTTCTCGATGCCGGGCATGATGGACACCATTCTGAATCTGGGGCTCGACGACACCACGGTCGAGGGCCTCGCTGCCCGTACGTCAAATCCGCGTTTTGCATGGGATGCCTACCGTCGCTTCATCGCGATGTTCTCGAACGTCGTGCTGGACGTGAAGTTGCATCACTTCGAGCAGGTGCTGTCCCGTTTCAAACAGCAGGCGGGGGTCCAGGCCGACCATGAACTCGAGACCGGCACCCTTCGCGAGGTGGTGTCAGCT
>JBEIFE010000199.1:0-4384 GCA_040382575.1 Candidatus Sericytochromatia bacterium | reverse complement strand
TGCGCGGCGATCGCCGCGGGCGCGGCCCACGATCGGGGCCCACCCCTCGGTCCTCCCCTGGAGGAGGTCCGACGACGGCTCACGCGCTGGCCACTGCCGGCTCCGGAGTGGCCGGGATGACCTTGCGGAACACATAGACCATCAGGCCCATCGAGACGGCCAGGTACAGGGACGCGAGAAAGAACGGAGCTCCCGGCACATACGGGGCGGCGCCGGGCGACGAGAAGTGCGCGAACAGGGGAGCCGCGATGAGCGGGCTGATGATGCCCGTGAGACTCGTGAGGCTCGTGACGGCGCCCTGCACGGCGCCCTGCTCGCGCGGGTCGACCTGGCGCGACAGGATGGCCTGGACGGCGGGACCCGAGATACCCCCGAGACTCGCGAACGCGATGATGGCGTACATCATCCAGCCCTGGGTGGCGAGGCCGTAGGCAATCTGGGCCAGCAGCGTCAGGCCCAGGCCGAAGTAGACCGCCCTGCGATCCCCGAGACGGGGCAAGAGAACCCGGATGAGACCGCCCTGGACGATGGCGGAACCGAGGCCCACCACGGCGAGCGAGGTGCCCGTGTGGGCCATATCCCAGCCGAAGCGCGCCTTGGTGTAGAGGACCCACACGTTCTGGAGGCTCGACTGGGACATCCAGGAGAAGAAGATGGCCACGGCGATCCAGGTCACGCGGCGATCGCGCACGAGCAGACCGAAGGCATGGATGGGATTGGCCTGTTTCCACGTGAAGGCCCGACGCCGATCGAGCGGGTGAGACTCGGGAACCTTCAGCCAGCCGTACAGGGCGTTGGCCAGCGCGAGCCCCCCTGCGACCCAGAACGGGATGCGCGGACCGAAATGGCCCAGAAGCCCTCCTAGGGCGGGGCCCAGGATGAAGCCAAGCCCGAAGGCAGCGCCCACCAGACCGAAGTTCTTGCCGCGATCCTCGGGGGCGCTCACGTCCACGATGTAGGTCGTCGCGACCGTGAGGCTGCCCCCTGCCGCACCCGCGAGGGCCCGTCCCAGGAAGAGCATCGGCAGGCTCCCCGCCACGGCCAGGATGCCGTAGCTGATAGCCGATCCCACCAGCGAGACCAGCAGGACGGGCTTGCGTCCGACCTGATCCGACACGGCCCCCTGGATGGGCGAGCACAGAAATTGCATGGCCGTGAACAGGGCGCCCATGATGCCGAACATCCGGGCAGCCTTGCCGGGGTCTGCCGTGAAGCCCAGGACGAGTTCCGGGAGGATCGGGATGATGAGACCGATGCCGATGATGTCGATCAGCAGGGTCACGAAGATGAACATCAGGCCGGACCGGCCGCCCGACGGGTGCGCTTCACTCAAGGAAGGAACCTTTCGCTCGAAAGGGGACACCCCTCGATCTTAACAAAGATCGAGGGTCAAACGACGATCGCCCGCCAGGGATATCGGCCATACCCCCGCCCCTGTGGGAGGCAGCCCGTTACCCCTCGCATATCCCGGCAGTCGCGCTTCCGTGAGATGGCAATTAGCATCCCGCTGAAAGGGACCGCCATCCACCGGACGTGCCGGATGATCGATACCTTGCTCGGGATGACAGACCACGAGGTCGAAAGCCCCTCCAGGAAGGCCTCGCACGTTCCCGGTCCAGCCGGACTTTGAGTGGAAGTTCACGTCTCGTTCACTTGACATGAAGGGTGGCAAGGGATAGCCTAGTTGATAACGATTCTCATTTGCGATTGGTGGTTTCTCCATGGCGGCGAAGCTCAGCGATCTGGCTCCGGGCCAGCGAGCAAGGATCATCGGAATATCAGGTAACGGTCCGACGCGCCGTCGCATGATGGACCTCGGCATGGTCGCAGGCACGGCCATATCGGCTGTCCGGACGGCCCCACTGGCCGATCCCGTCGAGTTCGAGGTCCGCGGTTACAACCTCGCCATCCGGCGCCGTGATGCCGCCACTGTCGCCATCGAGTTGCTCTGAAGCAGATGCCTTCCCCATCGACCCGTACCCTCACGGTCGCCCTGGCCGGCAACCCCAACGTGGGCAAGAGCACGGTCTTCAACACCCTGACCGGCCTCAACCAGCACGTCGGCAACTGGGCCGGTAAGACCGTCGAACGTACAGAGGGGACGGTACGCCGTCCCGGTCTCGAGTTCCGGCTGGTCGACCTGCCCGGCACCTACAGTCTCACGGCCCTCTCCCCCGAGGAACTCATCGCCCGCGAGTACATCCTCGAGATGCGTCCGGACGTGGTCGTTCACGTGGTGGACGCCTCCAATCTCGAGCGCAACCTGTACCTGACCCTGCAACTCGCCGAACTGACGGATCGCCTGGTGGTGGCCCTCAACATGCTCGACCTCGCGGAGCGTCGCGGGATGCGGATCGACCTGGCCGCCCTTGAACGCGAACTCGGCGTCCCCGTCGTCCCGATGGTCGCCGAGCGCCGGGAAGGCCATGAGGCGTTACTGGCGGCCATCGAGGCGATCGCCTCCGGCATCCGCACCAGCCAGCCCCTGCGTGTGACACCGACGCCCGAGGTGGCTTCGAGCGTCGCGGCGATCGCCGACCTGCTCCCTGCCGATCCGGGGGATGAGAAGACTCGCGCCTGGTGGGCCCGCAAGCTGCTCGAGCAGGACGCGGCCGCCCTGGACCGCTCGCTCCGGGAACCGACGTGGCAGCCTGCTCACGAGAAGGCCAGGCAGGAACGGACCTCGAGGCAACTGGAAGACCTCGAGGCCGAAGGGGTGGGCGCCGCCTATGCGCTCTTGTCCGGGCTCATGGAGCGCGTGGTCGAACGGGGTCCGTCGCGCTCGCTCGACTGGACCGACCGCCTGGACCGTGTCGTGACGGGACGATGGACAGGTATCCCCTTCCTGGGCCTGGTCTTCGGCGGCATGTTCTGGCTGACGTTCATGCTCGCGAAGCCACTCACGGAATGGCTAAACGGTCTGCTCGAGTCCATCGGGGGCTTCCTGACTCGCGGACTGCCCGCCGGTCCCCTCTCGGAATTTCTTCTCGATGGGCCCTGGGCCGGCTTCTCCACGGTGGCCGGGTTTTTCCCGACGATCCTCATCTTCTTCACCCTCTTCGCCATCCTCGAAGATTCGGGCTATCTGGCCCGCGCAGCCTTCGTCATGGACCGGGTGATGGGCGCCATGGGCCTGCACGGTCGCAGCTTCTTGCCACTCCTGATGGGATTTGGTTGTAATGTCCCCGCCATCATGGCAACGCGGACCATCGAAAATCGGGGCGACCGCCTGCTCACGATCCTCGTGAACCCGCTGATGCTCTGCCAGGCCCGTCTCGTCCTGTTCGTCTTCCTTGCCGGGACCTTCTTTCCGGGCAGTCGCGGGGCGATCGCCCTCCTGTCCCTGTACGGCCTCAGCGCGATGCTGGTCATCGCCGTCAGCATGGTCCTCAAACGCCTGCTCTTCCGGGGAGAAACGTCTTCGTTCATCCTCGAGTTGCCGCCATACCACCGACCGATCCCTCGCAACGTCCTCACCCACGCCTGGCGCTCGGCACGCGGCTTCCTGCTGCGCGCGGGTACCCAGATCACGCTCATGACGGCCGTGCTCTTCGTCTTCACGCACTGGCCCGGACCCGGGATCGAGAAGTCGCTGGCCGGCCAGGTCGGCCAGGTTCTGACTCCCCTCGGGGCCACCATGGGTCTCGACTGGCGCCTGATGGTCAGCCTGTTCGGGGGCTTCCTGGCCAAGGAAGGGGCGCTGGCCTCGCTCGCCGTCATCTATGGTGTGGGCGAAGATGGCCTCGCCGCAGCGCTCCAGCATGCGGTCGGGGGCTGGTCGGCCTTCGTCTACATGGTCGTGAGTCTCGTCTACGTCCCCTGCTTCTCGACGCTCATGGCCATACACCGGGAGACGCTCAGCTGGCGCTGGACGCTGCTCGCGAGCGTCTATGGTCTCGGCCTGGCCTGGGGCCTGGGGGCTGGACTCTGGCATTTCGGCCGTGCGATGGGATGGACGTGAGCAACCCGCTCGTCGTTCTGCTGTCCCACATCGCCTCGGATCCCCGCTCGAGCGGCCTCGAGCTTCGGGCTCGGCTCAAGCTGGAACGCTCGACCTACCAGGATCTGCTCGGCCACCTCGTCCGGATGGGCTATCTCGCGGAACGTGCCACCGGGGATACGTGCGCTCCGGCGGGCTGTGAAAACTGTAGCGTGGGATGCCAGAGTACTCCCGAGACGGGAGCCCGTCATCTCGAGCTCACGGATCGTGGACGGTCCTTCCTGGCTCGCTCAGGGCAAGCTGGAAACGAGATCTGACCCTGCCTCGAGGCGGGCGGCTCGAGTAAGCAGAAGCTCGTCTTCCAGCGAGACGAACGTGAGGGGATGGGCCCCCTGAAGTCCCTTCAGGCTCACCTCCCGGGTCTCTCGATGAGCCCCGTGCAAC
>JBEIFE010000198.1:0-4406 GCA_040382575.1 Candidatus Sericytochromatia bacterium | reverse complement strand
TCCTGAACATGCAGGGGCAGGTCATCGGGGTGAACACGGCCGTCGCCGCCCACGCCCAGGGGATCGGCTTCGCCGTTCCCGTGGCCACCGTTGCCCGCGTCGTGCCGCAGTTGCGCGAGCGGGGCAAGGTCGAACGTCCCTGGCTGGGCGTGGGCCTCAAGGATCTTCCCGAGGACCGCTCGCAGATGTTCTACCCGGTCGATTCGGGGGTCCTGGTCGCGCAGGTCGATGGTGAGGGACCGGCCAAGATCGCGGGATTGCGCGAGGGGGATGTCATCCTGTCCCTGAATGGCAAAGCCGTGAAGTCAGCACACGAGCTCATCCTGGCCATCGGCGACCTCAAGGTCGGCACGTCCGTCTTGCTGGAAGTCTCACGGTCCGGCCAGCGCAAGACGCTCAACGTCAAGCTGGGACAGATGCCCCAGCGCCTGATGGCGGGCGCCGGCCAGGAGCCCCAGGAAGACATGCCTCAGGACCAGGGGGAGTGAGACGGCTCACGGGCGGGCTCGTCATCCTGGCGGTGACGTGTTCTCCGCTCGAGGTACGGGCGGAAGGCAGCGGCGATCGCCCCGCCTGGGACATGCAGGTCACGAGAACCCTTCACGTTGCACCGGATTCCCTCTTTCGACCGCTGCCCAGGGCCCTCAGCTGGCAGCCCGGCCTGGTTGCATTCCCCGCGACCCTTGCCCTCCAGGGTGGATGGCGATTGACGGCTGAAACCCTGGGCAGTGAGGTTGCGGCGGCAGGCCTCACGATGGTGCTCAAACCCCTCATCGGATGGCCGCGTCCGGCCGGGGTCGATCCGGGTCTCGGCTTCGTGGATCCGGACGATCCCTTCGGCCTGCCCTCGGGACATGCCTCCGTCGCCTTCGCCGCTGCCGGTGCACTGGCTTTTGGAGGGTCCGAGTGGGCGCCGGTGGCCTGGGCCTGGGCCGGTTCGGTCGCCTGGTCGCGGATCGCTCTGGGCGAACACGGCCCCACCGACGTCCTGGCGGGTGCTCTGCTGGGCGTGGCGAGCGCCTGGCTCGTGCATCAGGCGTCGATCCGGCTGAACTCCTGACGCCAGGCCCGGCTGCGGGCTAGTTCGCGTCGGTATCCCGTGACCTCACCCTCGATCCATCCGGCTCGCGCTCCGGCAGACCATCCCAGCCAGTCCCCGATCCATGACGCCATGCGTTGCGCGATGGGCTCGATGGCGGCTTCCCCCTGACGCGAGTCCACCAGGAAAACCCGGGTCCGCCGCATGAGCACGTCCTGGGCCGAAAGGGCCTGCTCCACCCGGACATGGTGCGCGAGTTCGGCCCACGTCATCGCGCAGGTAGTATCCAGCCCGGGAATCTCGCCTGCCAGGGATGGATCCTCTTCGAGAAGGGCCAGGACCTCGCGATAGCGCGCACCGAGTCGCGTGACCAGCTGGTCGATCCAGCGCGGGTCATGTTCCGGATGCCGCCGGCGAGCCCACACGCGATAGCGGTCGAGATCGTGGCCGGGGATGTCTCCGCCTCCGAGGGGAACCTCGTCGGCGTGAGGCCGTCGCCTGCGCAGCGATGGTCCGAGTAGCGGGGTGAGGCGATCGACCACCTGACGCGCCATCGCGAGCGAGGTGGTGTACTTGCCTCCCGCCACCGTCACGAGGCCCGTCGGATCCACCCGGATGACGTGTTCGCGAGAGATGCGCGACTCGGATTGACCGGCCGCTGGCGGCGCGACCAGGGGACGCCATCCCCCGAAGGTCGCGATGACGTCCTCTGGGCCCAGTTGCGCACCTGGCAGCAGGCGTCCGACCTCCTCGAGGACATGGCGAACCTCGTCCGCGGTGGGATAGATGTCGTCCTCGAGAAACGAGTCGGCGGCATCCCGGATACGGGGTGCCGTATCCGTCGTCCCCAGCAATGAGCGTCCCAGGAAAGGGATCACGAACATCACGCGGCGTTCACCCGGCCGCCCCGGGACGGGCACACGGAAGATCAGGGCCTCGTCCGTCAGCTGCCGGGTGACGAGATGGATCCCCTTGGTAGGGGCCAGCAGACGATGCGCACCGGTGGTGAGCGCCGCCGCCGTGCGGTCCACCCAGGGCCCCGTCGCGTTGACGACCACCCGACCCCGGACGGTGAAGGAGCGTCCCGTGAGCCGATCTTCCGCCGTCACTCCGGAAACCGATCCACTCGCGTGTCGGACGAGAGCCTTGATGCGGATCCTGGGGAGGGCGATCGCCCCGTAATGCCGGGCGGCGACGAGGGTGTCCAGCACGAGACGCGCATCTTCCATCCAGCCATCCACGTAGGCGAGTCCTCCGACGAGCCCCTCCCGTCGCAAGGTGGGGACGCGGGTGAGCAGGGCCTGCGGATCCAGGCGCCGGTGAAGGCGGCCAAGCTTGAGCTCTGAAAGGCTTGCCAGCGCATCATAGGCCCACACCCCGGCATCGACGAACCAGAGCGGATCCCCCTGATCCGCCATCACGGGCAAGAGGAAGGGCAACTCGCGCGCCACGTGCGGAGCGTGACGGAGCAGCCGATTGCGCTGGGCCAGGGCCTCCCGGACGAGACCGACGTGGCCCTGCTCGAGATAGCGCAACCCCCCGTGAAGCAGCTTCGAGCTGCTGGAACTCGCCCCGGTGGCGAAGTCATCCTGCTCGAACAGCGCCACGGACAGGCCCGCCAGCCCTGCTTCGAGGGCGATCCCTGCCCCCGTGATCCCTCCCCCGATGACGATCACGTCGTGGGAGCCGGAAGCGAGACGTTCGATTTCATCAGCACGGCCCGCCCAGGACCAGGGCACGCGGGTCTGAACGCGACCTGGACCGCTCATGACGCCCCCCAGCCGCGGGCGCGCTCGATGGCGCGGCGCCACGTGGTGAGTCGGACATCGCGCGCTTCAGCCGTCCATTCAGCTTCGAAGGTCGTGACCTCGCCTGGCTCGGGGAGTTCGGCGCGCGAGGACCAGAATCCCGTGGCGAGCCCCGCGATCGCCGCGGCCCCCCACGCCGTGCTCTCGACCTGGCTGGCCCGCACGACGGGGTGTCCCAGAAGGCCTGCCTGTGTCTCGAGCAGAAAACCATTGGCGGTGGCGCCCCCATCGACGCGCATGGCCGCGAGCGGGCGATCCAGGTCCCGGGCCATGGCATCGGCAAGCTCGGCAACCTGGAAGGCGATGCCCTCGAGCGCGGCGCGCACGATGTGCGCCCGCCCGGTTCCCCGCGTGAGCCCGAGTAACGTGCCGCGGGCATCCGGGTCCCAGTGCGGGGCTCCGAGCCCCGTCAAGGCCGGCACGAGCACCACGCCCCCCGAATCGGGAACGCTGCGCGCGAGGGCCTCCGTCTCGTCTGCCGTGGCGATGAGGCCGAGGCCGTCACGTAACCACTGGATGGTGGCCCCGCCCATGAAGACGCTGCCCTCGAGCGCGAACTCTCGGATGCCGTCGATTTCCCATGCCACCGTCGTGAGCAGCCGGTGGTGGCTCCAGACGGCGCGAACGCCGGTATGCACGAGCAGGAAGCAGCCCGTGCCGTAGGTACATTTGCCCTGGCCAGCGGCCCAGGCGCGCTGCCCGAACAGGGCCGCCTGCTGGTCGCCCACGATGGAGGCGATGGGTAGACCGTCCGGAAGCGGATCGAAGCCCTTGACGTTCCCCAGCACTCCCCCGGTGGGCACCAGATCGGGCATCATCGCGCGTGGCAGGCCGAAGATCTCGAGCAGGTCCGGAGCCCAGTCATTTCCTTCGAGGTCGAGCAGCAGCGTGCGGCTCGCATTCGAGGGGTCGGTCGCGTGAATCGCTCCCCCCGTCAGGTGGTGGACCAGAAACGAGTCGACCGTCCCGGCCCTCAGCTCCCCCGAGCGGCCCCGCCGCGCGAGGGTGTCGTCCTGCTGGAGCAACCACTGCCACTTGGTGGCCGAGAAGTAGGGGTCGAGGAGCAGGCCGGTGCGCCGGGACAGCTCGACCTCGCGCCCCGCCTCGCGATGGGCCTGGCAGAGCGCGGCTGTCCGGCGGTCCTGCCAGACGATGCCCGGATGCAGGGCCTCTCCGGTGCTCCGGTCCCAGAGGAAAGAGGTCTCGCGCTGGTTGGTGATGCCGACGGCCACGAGTTCGTCCGGTTGCAACCCGCCCGACTCGAGGGCCCGTGTACAGGCGGTCCGCACGCTCGCGAGAAGTTCGTCTCCCCGGTGCTCGACCCATCCGGGGCGGGGAAAATGTTGGGGAAAAGGGGAATAACCTCGTCCGAGGATCCGACCCGCCCGGTCGAAAGCGAGCACGGTGGAACCCGTGGTGCCCTGGTCGATGGCGATGACGACTTCCCGCTTCATGGCACCTCCTCGTGCGCGTGACGGGTATTGTAGTACGGATGGACCCTGAGCCGAGAGGATCGAGTAGACGTGTCCCGATTTGCACGAGCCAGAAGATCCGGGATT
>JBEIFE010000197.1:0-4433 GCA_040382575.1 Candidatus Sericytochromatia bacterium | reverse complement strand
CCCCCTGCCGAGCCCGGAGCTTGGCCACGACCGCATCGGGCGCCTTGGCAAGGAATGCTTGGTTGGAGAGCTGCCCCTCGAGCCGCAATGCCTCCTTGTCGAGGGCCTCCAGGTCCTTCTGCAAACGCTTCAGTTCCTTATCGCGGTCGAGCAGGCCAGCCAGCGGGAGCCAGAGTTGGCATTCGCCAACGACACCCGATGCCGCCAGGGCGAGTTCCACGGGGCCTTGGACGACTTCCACCTGCTCGGTTCGGGTGAGCGTGGCCACGAGGCCTTTCACGCCCCCCAGCAGATCTGCGCTGGATCCAGCCGCCTGGATGACCAGTTGTTCGGCCTTCTTCCCTGCGGGAACTCCGAGTTCGGCGCGCATGTTGCGCACCGTCCGGACGACGTCCATCAGCAGCTCGACCTCTGCCGTGGCCCGTTCATCGGCTCGCTCCGGGTGAGCCTGGGGCCAGCCCGAGCGCAGGAGCGTCTCTTGCGCCGGAACAAGGCCTTGCTGCACGAGCTGGGCATGGATCTCTTCGGTGAGGAACGGCATGAACGGATGCAGCAGACGCAACACGCCGTAGAGCACCTCACGCAGCACGGCACGGACGGCCGGGTCACCCGCCTGCATGCGCGGCTTGGCCATCTCGATGTACCAGTCGCAGAACTCGTTCCAGGTGAAGTGGTAGAGCGCCTGCGTCGCCTCGGCCAGGTGGTAGCCGTCGATCGCCTGCGTGACGGTTTCGCGAGTGGCCTCCAGTCGCGCCAAGATCCACCGGTCGATGGTCTCCAGGTCCTCCGGGAGTGCACCCGGGTCGGACGGCAGGTTCAGGAGCACGAAACGTGACGCATTCCAGAGCTTGTTCGCGAAGTTGCGGCCCGCCTCCAGCTTGTCCTCGACGTAGCGAACGTCTTGTCCGCTGGTCCCGGCACCTGCGAACCAGAAGCGGCAAGCATCCGTCCCGTACTTTTCCATGATGTCGAGCGGATCGACGCCCGTCCCCTTCGACTTGCTCATGCGCTGACCCTTCGCATCGAGGATCGTCGCGTGGATGACGACATCCCGGAAGGGCTCCTGCCCCACGAAGGTCTCCCCCATGAACACCATCCGGGCAACCCACAGATACAGGATGTCCCGGGCCGTGGACAGGACGGCCGTCGGATAGAAGCGCTCGAGCTCAGGAGTGCGGTCCGGCCAGCCGAGCGTGGCGAAGGGCCACATGGCGCTCGAGAACCAGGTATCGAGGACGTCCGGATCCTGGACCGTTGCCTTGCCGCAGGTCGGGCAAGACTCGAGGTCGGTCTCGGAAGCATGGACGTGGCCATCCTCGCAGGTCCAGACCGGAATTCGGTGCCCCCACCAGAGCTGGCGGCAGACGCACCAGTCGCGCAGGTTGTGTAGCCACTCGAGATAGACGGATTCCCAGCGTTCCGGGTGGAATCGCACGCGCTTCTCGTCGGAGGCCCGGATGGCGCGGCTCGCGAGTTCCTTCATGGCCACGAACCACTGGTCCGAGAGGCGCGGTTCGACCACCGTCTGGCAGCGATCGCACTGGGAAACGTTGTGGCGGTAGGGCTCGCACTTGACGAGCCACTCATGGCGCTCGAGTTCCTGGCGGGCGCGCTTGCGGGCCTCGAAACGCTCGAGCCCGGTCCAGCCGGGACCCGCCGCCTCGTTCATGATCCCGTCGGCCGCGATGACCTCCAGGGCGGCGAGCCCGTGGCGCTGCCCGATCTCGGCATCCGTCGCGTCATGGGCGGGCGTGACCTTGAGCGCGCCCGTTCCAAAGCCGACCTCGACGGCAGTATCGGCGATGACCGGAACCGTCCGGTCCGTCATCGGCACGCGGACCTGCTTCCCGATGAGTGCCTGGAAGCGTTCGTCCTCGGGGTTCACGGCCACGGCGACATCGCCGAGGATCGTTTCCGGACGGACCGTGGCCACCGTGAGGTCGCCCGAGCCGTCAGCAAGCGGATAACGCACGTGATAGAGCGTCCCCTCGGTCTCGACGTGGTTGACCTCGAGGTCCGAAAGGCTCGTCAGGCAGCGGGGGCACCAGTTGATGATGCGCTTCCCGCGGTAGATGTGACCCTGTTCATGCAGAGCGACGAAGGCCTTACGGACAGCCTTGCTGTAGGCCTCGTCCATCGTGAAGCGCCAGCGCGAGACATCCAGCGAGGCGCCCAGACGCCGGAACTGGCCCAGGATGGTGTTGCCGTAATGTTCCTTCCAGGCCCAAACCTCCTTCAGGAAGGCTTCGCGACCGAGGTCGTGGCGGGTCTGGCCGCGCTCGTTGCGGAGCTTGCGCTCGACGACATTCTGCGTGGCGATGCCGGCGTGGTCGGTCCCCCCTTGCCAGAGCACGGCATACCCTTGCATGCGGCGGGCCCGGCACAGGACGTCCTGGATGGTTCCGTTGGTGGCGTGGCCCAGGTGAAGGGATCCCGTCACGTTGGGGGGAGGCAGGACGATCGCGAAGGGGGGACGCGTCGGGTCGAGGTCGGCACGGAAAGCCTCGAGCGCTTCCCATCGGTCGATCCAGCGAGCCTCGACGTCCGCTGGGACGTAGGCGGGGGGCATGGTCGTGGGCGGCGTGGCGCTCGTCGTGTCCATCGAAAACTCCTGGAAAGGCAGGGCCAGTCAGGTCCCATGCTACCACGCGACATGCTCGGAGACACCGGATATCTGATGAGCGAGAGCCCCCCTGCGCATACGCAGGGGGGCTCCCTTCGGACACCCGAGGTGGGTTACCGCAGCAGGCTCAGGACGCCCTGAGACGACTGGTTCGCCTGGGAGAGCATCGAGGTCGCGGACTGGCTGAGGATCTGGGACTTGGACATGTTGACCACTTCGCGGGCCATGTCCAGGTCCTGGATTCGGCTCTTGGCGGCGTTGATGTTCTCGGACTGAACGCCCAGGTTGGTGATGGTGTGCGACAACCGGTTGATGTACGCACCCAGCTTGCTTCGCTCGTTGCTGACCCTGGCGATCGCGGTGTCGAGATTCGTGATCGTCGTCGAGGCATTGGCCGCGGAATCCACGGTGATCGATCCACTCCCCACGGTCAGCGCGCTGGCGGTTGCGGTCCCCACCGTCACGTTGATCGTCTGTCCCGAGTTCGCCCCGACCTGGAACGTCACGCCACCCGTGGCAATGCCACCGTTCAGCAGCTTGGTCGTGTTGAAGTCCGTGTTGCTCGAGATCCGGTCGATCTCGCTCGACAGCTGGTTCAATTCGTCCTGGATGTTGGTGCGGTCCGCCGTGGTGAGCGTGTCGTTCGCGCCCTGGACGGCCAGCTCTCGCATACGCTGCAGGATGTTCTGGGTTTCGTTGAGGCCGCCTTCCGCGGTCTGGAGCATCGAGATCCCGTCCTGGGCATTCCGTACGGCCTGGTTGAGACCGTTGACCTGGCCGAGCATCTTCTGGCTGATGGCCAGACCGGCGGCGTCATCGGATGCGTTGTTGATACGCATGCCCGACGACAGCTTCTCGAGGCTCTTGTTGAGCATCGAATCGTTGGCCGTGAGTACGCGGTGGGCGTTGAGGGCCGAGATGTTGGTGTTGATACGCAGAGCCATGGATTACCTCCTTGAAGGGGTTTCAGAAGCTTCCGTGCTTCCACGGACGGGGTTGATGTGACGATCGGACACGCGAGGGACCTCCCTGGGCGCATTGAAAATGGACACCGGGCGTGCGCGGGGAGGTCCGGCGCGAGGATAACAGCGGGACAAGCGGGTGAAGAGCAGGCCTCGAATGCCTGGTCTGGAAGATGAAGCCATCACGTCGGGTACCGGCCTTACCGCAGCAGGCTCAGGACGCCCTGAGACGACTGGTTGGCCTGGGACAGCATCGCGTTCGCGGACTGGCTGAGGATCTGGGCCTTGGACATGTTGACCACCTCGCGGGCCATATCGAGGTCCATGATCCGGCTCTTGGCGGAGTTGATGCTCTCGGACTGGACGCCCAGGTTCGTGATGGTGTGCTGCAACCGGTTGATGTAGGCACCCAGCGAACTGCGGCTCTTGCTGACCTGGCTGAGCGCTCCGTCGATGTTGCTGATCGTGGTCGAGGCGTTGGCTGCCGAGTCCACCGAGATCTGCGTGGACCCGACCGTCAGGGCCGTTGCCGTGGCCGTCGTGAGGGTCACGGCCACCGTCTGACCGGCATTGGCTCCTACCTGGAAGGTGAGTCCACTCGTCGCAAGTGAGCCATTCAAGAGCTTGAGCGTGTTGAAATCCGTGTTGTTGGCGATACGGTCGATCTCGCTCGAAAGCTGATTCAACTCGTCCGCGATGTTGGTCCGGTCAGCCGTGGTGAGCGTGTCGTTCGCTCCCTGGACGGCCAGTTCCCTCATGCGCTGGAGGATGTTCTGGGTTTCTGTCAATCCGCCTTCCGCGGTCTGGAGCATCGAGATCCCGTCCTGGGCATTCCGTACGGCCTGGTT
>JBEIFE010000196.1:0-4438 GCA_040382575.1 Candidatus Sericytochromatia bacterium | reverse complement strand
CGCATACACGCGCGGCGACACGGCATCGTCGGGCGCCAGAAACTCAAAGACAAAGTCAAACGGCGGCGGCGGTGTCGTCGCGGTGGCAGTCGCGCCGGCACCGGTCTCCATGTCGACGTCCTGCTGGTCGCTCCGCTCGGACAGGGGGATGCAGTGCGCTCCCTGTACGTCGCCGGGGGAGGGGTTCCCGCCCTGGTCGCCGTTCATCAGGACGCCACCGGTACGGCGTGGAGTCGGGCGCTGGCTCTGGCTCATCGCCTCGGCGCCGGGCGGGCGGCCATCCTGGAAACCACCTTCGCCGAGGAAACCGAGACGGATCTCTTTGCCGAGCAGGCCGTACTCGTGGGCGGGATCAACGCGCTCATCCGGGCGGCCTTCGAGACCCTCGTCGAGGCCGGCTACCCCTCCGAGATCGCCTATTTCAGCTGCCTTCACGAGCTCAAGGCCGTCGTGGACCTCGTCCAGCGCGAGGGGCTTTCGGGCGAGCGGGCCCGGATTTCCAACACGGCAGAATTCGGCGCCGAACTCGCCGGCCCCCGCATCATCGGGGAGCCGAGTCGCCAGGCCATGCGGGACCTGCTCAGCGAGATCCGGTCCGGACACTTCGCCCGGTCCTGGCAGGCCGAGAGTGCCGCGGGACTGCCCACGCTGAGCGAGGCCCGAGACCGCGAGGCGGATCACCCGATCGAGCAGGCCGGGCGTCCTCTCCGGGACCGCATGCCCTGGCTTCGCGCCCCTCGCTAGAAAGGCCTCCGGATGCCTCGCGCTCTCGTCTCGGCTCTCCAGCAGATCGTCCTCGGCCAGGAGCGAACCGTCGAGCGCCTCGTGGCGGCCCTCCTCGCGGGTGGCCATGTCCTGCTCGACGACGTTCCGGGCGTCGGCAAGACCTTGCTGGCACGCTCGCTGGCGAACCTTCTCGATCTGCCGTTCCGGCGTGTCCAGTTTTCGCCCGACATGATGCCTTCAGACGTCTCGGGTTCGAGTCTGTACCATCCACCGTCCGGAGAATTTCGCTTCGTACCTGGACCTCTGTTCACCCATGTCTTGCTCGCCGACGAGATCAACCGGGCTTCGCCCCGGACCCAGTCCGCCCTGCTCGAGGCCATGGAAGAGGCGCGCGTGACGGTCGATGGCGTCACGCATGACCTGCCCCATCCGTTCTGGGTCATCGCCACGCAGAACCCCGTCGAGTTCCAGGGGACCTTCCCGTTGCCCGAGGCCCAGCTCGATCGCTTCGCCGTGATCCTCTCACTGGGCTATCCGTCCGCGAGTCACGAGCAGGCCCTGCTTGGCGGGCCGTGGGCAAGGCGAGCCGCACCCGTCTCGGGTCCCGTCGCCGATGCCGCCACCTTGCTGTCCTGGCAGTGCGACGTGCAGGACGTGCGCGTCGACGGGTCTCTGCAGGCCTACATGGTGCGGGTCGTCGGACGCACCCGGACCGACCCCCGGGTGGCTCTCGGGGTGAGCCCGCGCGGCACGCTCACCTGGCAGCGTCTGGCGCAGGCCTGGGCGTATCTGCACGGTCGGCACTTCGTCACCCCCGATGACGTCCAGGAGATGGCTCTTCCCGTGCTCGCTCACCGGGTCGTGTTGCGCGAAGGCGGCAGTCGCTCCGAGAGCGAGCGCCTCGTGGCCTCCTGGCTCGCGCTCGAGCCCCTGCCGGTCTAGCGAGGTCATCCCGTGAGTTCCCGGGCCCTGGTATGGGTGCTGATGACCCTGGCGACGGGATTCGCAGCCGTGAACGTCGGGGCCGGTGCCCTGTATCTCGTCGCCCTGGCCCTGCTCGTCTTCGGAGTCGTGGCCTTCGGTTCGGCCTGGCGCGCCCGGGGATCACTCGCCTTCGTGCCGGATCTGCCCCCCCGGGTCATGGCCGGTGCGGAGGTCTCCGTCTCCCTCGGGGTGCGTGCACGGCGCGATGCGGGGCCGTTGCTGGCGCTCGTGGCCGATCCGGGCTCGGTCTGGCGCCACCTCTGGCTTCCGCACCTGTTGCCCCCTGACCCCGTCCTGCCACCGCTCAGGCGGGGGGAGATGGCTCGCGTCGTGCTCACCTGCGCGTGGCCCCGGCGGGGGCGGTATCCGGTTCCACCCCGTGCCCTCCAGGCTCCGGCGTGGGGCCTGGGCGGCTGCTTGCATCCGGTCGATCTGCCCGGTACCACGCGCGTGTATCCGCGGGTCGAAGCCCTCGGTCGCGTGCCCCAGGCGAGCGGTATCGGATCCGGGGGGCGCCACGAGGGTGCTCGACCGCAGCCTGCTTTGCTGATGTCCGTCGAGAGCGACATGGTGCGCGGAGTGCGGCCCTACCGGACCGGCGACTCGCCGCGAATGGTCCATGCGCGTGCCACGGCTCGGACGGGCGAGATCCGGGTGCGCGAGCTCGAGCAGGAATCACCGCACGGCGCCGGTGGCTGGCGTGTCGTGCTCGATGGAGGCCTCTCGGACGAGGCCTTCGAGCGGTCGCTGGAGATCCTCGCCTCGCTCGCTACGTGGCTGAACAGTTCTGGCCGGAGTCTCGAGGTCTGGACGCCGCATCACGTCTCCTGGCCGACGGGAAAGGGCCTCGAAGAGCGACTCGACGCGCTGGCCGAGGCCGTGCGCCTCGAGTGCGGGACGACGGCGTCCGAGGCCTGGCCATGGGCTCCGACCGCCGTGCTGACCACGCGACCCGGCGCTCCCGGGGCCGGCCTGTGGCTCCACGTGGGAGACGGGGGCTGTCCGGCGGGGGCGCTGCCGTGCGGTCACGGGCAGGCCCTCGCGGAGGTGCTCCGTGCTCACCTCCACTGAATCCCGCGACCCGATCGGGCGCCTGAGGCTGGCGACGGCCGTCTCCGCCGGCTGGGGTGTCGGGATGCTCGCCCTGGTACACCCCGAACCCGTCCATGCCCTCGCGATCGCCGTGGGAGCCCTCGGGCACGCCTTCTCGGCCCGGTTGCGCGGGCGCAGCTTGTGGTGGGTCAAGGTGCTGCTCGCGATCGGGATGATCCTCGGTCTTTGGCGGTACCTGGCGACCCTGCTCACCGAATGGCAGGACCCGCGGGTACCCCTGGCCAACCTGCTCGTGGGGCTCTCGACACTCAACTCGTTCGACCTGCCACGACGCCACAACCTGCGCATCTCGATGATGGTCACGCTCATTCTCGTCGTGGTGGTCGCAGCCATCGACCGGGAAGGACGGTTCGCGATCGCCCTGGCGGGCCTGTTGCCGCTCGCCGCCTGGTGGGGTCTCGAGGATGCCGCGAGCGAACTGGGAGAGCCTCTCGTGGCGAGAGCGTCCGCCGTGCGACGCTCGATCGGGCGCCTCACCACCGTCGTGGCCACCGGATCCTTGCTCCTCCTGGCCGTGGTCCCGCGGGCGCCCGGCGGTCTGGTCCGGAACTCTCCGTTCTCGAGTCCGCTCGCGCTTCCCTCCGAACTGCGCTCGGCCATCCGGAACCCCGCCTATGACGGGAGTGGTCCGGGCGGTGGGCCCCGGCGTCGGGTCAACCCTCGCGTCTATTACGGCTTTTCCGAATCGCTCGACCTCGAGGTACGGGGAGAACTCTCCTCCGAGGTGGCCCTGCGGGTGCAGGCCTCGCGTCCCCTGTATCTGCGAGGCATGGCTTTCGACCACTTCGATGGGCGGATCTGGACGCTCACCGAGCCCACCCGGGTCGCCACCTTGTCAGCTCAGGACTTCACCTATCCGACCGCGCTCGAGGCCCTACCGGGCGATCGCGAACGCGTGACCATTCACGTCGAACGGGACCAGACCAACCTGCTGCCCGTTCCCCCCGGCGTGCGTCAGATCCGGTATCCCCTATCCTTGCTTTTCCGCGATCGCGAGGACGGTTACCGCAGTCCCGTCCTTCTCGAGCAGGGCATGTATTACACCGTCGAGGTGGATCCTGCCCGGGGCCCCTGGCAGGCCTCATGGCGCCGCCGCCCCTTTCCTCCGCCGGCCTGGCAGCGACGCTGGGCACGCTACCTCGAGTTGCCGGAAGGTCTGTCCCCCGAGGTCGGACAGCTGGCCCGGCGGTGGGCTGGAGAGGCCACGATCCCCCACGCGGCTCTCACCCGGATCTCGGGGCATCTCGCTCGAACCTACCGCTACGACCTTTCCATTCCCCCTGATCCCCCCGGCAAGGGGGCCATCGAGCAGTTCCTGTTCGTCAACCACCGGGGCTATTGCGAGCATTTCGCCACCACCCTCGCCGTCATGGGGAGGGCCCTGGGCGTACCGACTCGCCTCGTGACGGGGTTCGCGCCGGGACGGTACCGCCTGCTGACGGGCATGTACGAGGTCCGGACGAGAGATGCCCATGCATGGGTCGAAGCATGGGTCCCGGGGGCGGGCTGGGTGGCGCTCGATCCCACTCCGGGTGGCTCGGAACCACCCGATACGGGGGCCCGCGTCCGCGTTCCCTTGCTGGAATGGGTGCGGTCGTGGGACACGGCGGCCCTG
>JBEIFE010000195.1:0-4441 GCA_040382575.1 Candidatus Sericytochromatia bacterium | reverse complement strand
GTACGTTTCCGATGTGAGGATGCCGCGCGAGTCGTGCGAGCGCTTCTTCGAGTCGCGCCGCCAGGCCCGCGACGCGAGCAAGGGTGCCCTCTTCCCGGAAGAGCTCGAGGCTGGCGATCGCCGCAGCACATGCCAATGGATTGCCCGTGTAGCTGTGTCCGTGGAAGAAGGTTCGCAACTGGGCGTACTCTCCCAGGAAGCCGGCGTAGACCCGCTCGGTGGCAAGCGTCGCAGCCAGGGGCAGGGTTCCGCCCGTGAGCCCCTTGGCGACGGCCATGAGGTCCGGGGCGACGTCCTCGTGCTCGCAGGCGAACATCCGCCCCGTGCGACCGAAGCCCGTGGCCACCTCGTCCACGATGAGCAGCACATCGTGACGGTCGCAGAGCTCCCGCAGGCGGCGCAGATGCCCGGGAGGCAAAAGGCGCATGCCGCTCGCCCCCTGGATCAGGGGCTCCGTCACGAAGGCCGCGAGCTCAGGACCATGCTCGGCGAAGCAGCGCTCGAGCTCGGCCTCCCAGCCCTCCCCGGACGGAAAGGGGACGCGCACGACCTCGAAGAGCAGGGGCTCGTAGACGCCGTGGAACATCGAGATGCCACCGATGCTGACGGCTCCGAGCGTATCCCCGTGGTAGGCGCCCTCGAGCGCCGCGAACTTGCGCCGCTCGGGTTTGCCCACCTGCTGCCAGTGCTGGTAGGCCATCTTGAGTGCGGCCTCCACGGCCGTGCTACCGTTATCGGAATAGAAGACGCGCGTCAGACCGGGAGGGGCGATCGCCACCAGCCGCTCGGCCAGCTCCACGGCCGGAACGTTCCCGAGCCCGAGCATGGTGCTATGGTCGAGGCGAGCGATTTGCTCCCGCAGGGCGGCCATCAGCCGGGGATGCCGGTGACCGTGGAGGTTGACCCACAGGCTGCTGTTGGCATCCAGGTAAACCCGGCCCCGCGTGTCGACGAGTTCCGAGCCCGTTGCACGCTCGACCAGGATCTGGTCCTCGCGGACGAAGTCGGCCATCTGTGTGAAGGGATGCCACAGCACGCGCTTGTCAGCCGCTTCCAGGTGGCGAGCGCGCTCCTCGCGCCCACCTGGGCCCTGCCGCGCGGCGATCGCCTCGATCACGGGTTCGAGTGCATCGCGACACGTGGACACCAGCGCGCCGGGGGAGCGATCCAGCACGGGGGGAACGGTCCCCAGATGGGGAACCCCCGTCAGCCGCGCGATCCATGCCGCGTTCTCGACCAGCGCAGCCCGCTCGCTCTCGCCGTGCGGGTCGCTCAGCACGAACCCGAGACAGTCGAGGCCCGCCTCCTGGACGGCCCGGATCGTGAGGGTTGCATGGTTGATTCCCCCGAGCCCGGCGCGGCCGACGACGAGAACGGTGGCGCCCAGGCGCGCAGCCGCATCGAGGATCGTGTGATGCTCGTCAAGCGGCACAAGTGCGCCACCCGCCCCTTCCAGCAGCAGGACCTGGACATTCCGGGCCAGCCCATCGGCCGCGGCATGGATGGCCGACCAGTCGAGCACATGCCCCTCGTGACGAGCGGCGACGGCCGGGGCGGCAGGCATACCGTATCGCACGGGACAGACCCGCTCGAGGACGGATGCGGGATCCGGATAGACGAGCCCCGCGAGCCACGTGGCATCCTCCGGGACGAGCCAGCCATCCTGCACCTCGCAGCCCGTCTCGACCGGTTTCATGACGCCGACGCTCACCCCGCGCTCGATGAGCAGGCGAGCCAGAGCCCCCGTCACGACGGTCTTGCCGACCCCCGTATCCGTTCCCACCAGGAAGCACCTGAAGGCCATCACGCTTCTCCCTTGCGCCCGTCACCCGGGTCCGTGTCAGACGTTCCAGGCTCCCACCAGGGACCTGCTCGGGCCCGTTCGGTGGCGAACGCCCGGATGACGCGGTCCACGAGCGCCTCGTCATGGTCCGATCGGACCGTCAATCGTAACCGCGCGCGCCCGGGTGGCACCGTGGGGGGGCGGATGGCCTGCACGAGCACCCCGGCTTCGCGCAGACGACTGGCCAGTTCCAGGGCGCGGTCAGAGGGCCCCACCGGCACGGGCACGATGGGCGTCACTCCTGCTGGAACGGGGACCCCGAGCTTCCGGAGCCCCTCGCGCAATCGGGACGCTCTCGCCTGCAAGCGCTGGACGCGATCGGGCTCCGAGAGCACGACGGCGATCGCCTCACGGGCCGCAGCCAGGACGGAGGGCGGGAGGGCCGTGCTGTAGATGAGCGTCCGGGCCCGGTTGATGAGGACCGAGCGGAGCCAGGACGGTCCGGCCACGAAGGCCCCGTATCCACCGAGGGCCTTGCCCAGAGTCCCGACCTGGATCAGGCGGTCGAGGGGGGCGCCCGAGAGACCGTGATGCTCCACCGACCCCCGTCCGGTGGCACCGAGAACCCCGGTCGCGTGGGCCTCGTCGAGGATGACCATCGCATCATGGCGACGAGCCAGCTCGAGCAGGGCTGGCAGGTCAGCGACATCTCCGTCCATCGAGAAGACCCCGTCCACGACGATCCAGCGAAAGCCCTCGCAGGGGGCAGCCAGCAAGCGCTCCATGGCCTCGAGGTCTCCATGACGGACGTGCCGGGCATGGGCCCCCGTTGACCGCACGCCATCGATGAGGCTCGCATGGTTGAGACGATCGCCCACCAGATGGTCCCCGCGACGTACCAGGGCGCCCAGGACCCCCAGGTTGGCCAGGTAGCCGGAACCGAAGAGCGTCACGGTCTCGCATCGCTTGAAGGCCGCCAGTTCGCGCTCGAGCGCTTCATGCAACGCCAGATTGCCGGACAGGAGACGTGAACCCGTGCTGGAGCAGCCGACCTCCTGTACGGCGTGGAGCGCCGCCTCGATCACCCGGGGATGCCTGGAAAGAGCCAGGTAGTCGTTGCCATTCATGACGACCAGCTCCCGCCCCTCGACGATGGCAAGAGGCCCGGGCACCTCGAGGGCGTCGGGCAAGTGGCGCAGGAGGGATCGGCGAGACAGGTCCTCGAGACACTCGAGGAGCGAGCCGACCACGGCAGGGGGTCGGGACACGGACGACCTCGATCCGGAAAGGGTCGGTGCGTTATCATGGGTATCTTGCCAGGCCTCGCCCCCGCTGTCGAAGGAGACCCTCATGGGCCACACGCCGGAAACCACCCCGACGACCCGTCACGACTGGACCGTCGACGAGGCGCTCGCCCTCATGGAGCTCCCGCTTCCCGAGCTGGTCTTCCGTGCCGCGACCGTCCACCGCCAGCACCACGATCCGCTTCGGGTGCAGAAGGCGACGCTCCTGAGCATCAAGACGGGGGGCTGTCCCGAGAATTGCTCCTACTGTCCGCAAAGCGCCCACTTCAAGACCGGCGTCGATCGCGTTTCCTTGATGCCCGTCGAGTCCGTCCTGGAAGCGGCTCGCGACGCGCAGACCGATGGCGCCACCCGATTCTGCATGGGGGCGGCCTGGCGCGAGGTGCGGGACGGCGCGGATTTCGACCGCGTCGTCGAGATGGTGCAAGGTGTGACGGACCTCGGCATGGAAGCCTGCGTGACGCTCGGCATGATCAAGCCCGAGCAGGCTCGCCGCCTCAAGGAGGCCGGCCTCGTCTCCTACAACCACAACCTCGACACCAGCGAGGGACACTACGCCGAGATCATCACGACGCGCACGTACCAGGACCGCCTGCGGACGCTCGAGGCCGTCCAGGATGCCGGCATATCGGTGTGTTCGGGTGGAATTCTTGGCATGGGCGAGGCCTGGCGCGATCGGGCAGACATGCTCGTGACCCTGGCCAACCTGGACCCGCACCCGGGTTCGGTGCCCCTCAATGTCCTCGTTCCCGTCGAGGGGACGCCGCTGGCACAGGCCGAGCCTCTCGACCCCCTCGAACTGGTCCGGGCGATCGCGACGGCCCGAATCATGATGCCACTCGCCCGCGTGCGGCTCTCGGCCGGACGCCTGCAACTGTCGCGTGAGGCACAGGCGCTGGCGTTCCTGGCGGGAGCCAACTCGATCTTCGCCGGCGATCGCCTCCTCACGACCCCGAACCCGGAGGTCGACGAGGACGGCCGCCTGCTTCGCGACCTCGGCATGCAGGCCGAGACCTACGAAGAGACGGCACGGGAAGCCTGCATGAGGCACGAGGCGCCCGCCACCGTAGGCGCCTGAGGTCCGATGACCACCCGCTCTTGTCCCCGGCTCGTCCGACCTCGGCGGTTTCCGGTCGTCCCTTCGATGGCGATGGCCCTTTCGCTGGTTTCCACGGGCTGTCCAGGCACGTCGGGACAACCCGTCATTGAACCGGACCCGGTCGAGACGCCGCTCGCTGCGACGCCCACATCACTCCCTCCCGGTAACCCGCTCCAGCCAGCAGGAACGTCGAACGGGCCGACCCTGCCCCGTGCCATCGCCCCCCTTGCGGATGGCACGGCATGGATACTCGCC
>JBEIFE010000194.1:0-4478 GCA_040382575.1 Candidatus Sericytochromatia bacterium | reverse complement strand
GGTAAGCCGGCCGCCGACCGGGCAGCAGCTGAGGCTGCCGACGCCAGCAAGACCGACAAGGTCGCCGTGGTCGCTGGAGATACCCGCAAGGGCAAGTCCAAGAAGTAAGACCGGTACCGGGACGGATCATCCGGATGATCCGTCCCGGTTTCCTGTCCTTGAGAACCACGCTCACTCGACAGGCGCTCAGGGCGTCCAGAAGCGGAACCGAGGCATGCGCATCCTGGTATCCAATGACGACGGAATCCTCGCACCGGGCATCCAGGCTCTGGCCAGGACGCTGGCCACGCGCCACGAAGTTCACGTGGTGGCCCCCGACCGCGAACGATCGGCCACCGGCCATGCGCTCACCTTGCACAAGCCACTGCGTGTCGAGAAGGTCCATATCGATGACCGGATCGCCTCCGCACATGCGGTGAACGGAACCCCCTCTGATTGTATCAAGATTGCTGTTGGCGCCCTGCTGCCCGACATGCCCGACCTCGTCCTCTCGGGGATCAATCGAGGTCCAAACCTTGGCACGGACGTCATTTATTCGGGAACGGTATCGGCGGCCCTGGAGGCGACCATCCTGGGCATTCCAGCTGCGGCCTTGAGCCTGGCGACGTTCTCGGACATCGGCTACGAGGTCGCAGCCGAGTTCGCCCTGGAACTCGCGACGATGCTGGCAGACCATCGGTTACCGCCCAAGGTTTTGCTGAACGTGAACGTGCCTCGCCGTGACGAGGGCCCCGTACCAGACGTCCGCATCACCCGGCTGGGCGATCGCCGGTATCACGACTCCTTCGAACCCCGGATCGACCCTCGAGGTCGGACCTATTACTGGCTGGCCGGGGAAGTGGTCGAGAACGAAGAATCCCCCGATACGGATGTCGTCGCCATCCGTGAGGGGCTCATTTCCATCACGCCGATCCATCACGACATGACTCATCGCGACTCGATCGAACTCGTCCGTTCCTGGCGGTCTCGCCCGGGTATCGCCGGTGAACTGCATCCGACGGAACGGGGATGAATCCCGATGGGTCGTCCTCTGATCGGCATCACCATCCAGCAGCATACGGGAACACCTGCCGTGAAGCGGGGCCGGCCCATCTTGTTGCTCGACCGGATGTATGCCGATCGCATCCGACGAGCAGGAGGCATCCCGATCCTCTTGGCCCCGGGTGGCGGAGATGAATCCGATATCCTGGACCACCTCGACGGTATCCTGTTCTCGGGTGGTGAAGACGTAGATCCGGTCCATTTCGAACAGGCACGACATCCATCGGTCATGGAAGTCGATGCGGCTCGCGATGCCCAGGAATTGCCACTCGCCATCCAGACGCGCGAAAAACGGCTGCCCGTTCTCGGAATCTGCCGGGGGATGCAGTTGCTCAATGTGGCCTGGGGCGGAAACCTCATCCAGGATCTGCCCTCCCATCTTCCGGATGGCCTGAAGCACCAGCAAAATTCACCCGTCCATGTCGCGACGCACACCGTCACCCTGGAACCGGATTCCGTGCTGGCTCGCCTGTCACGGGCGGACGATCTGCTGGCCAATTCCTTTCATCACCAGGCGGTGGACCGTCTGGCAGATGAGCTCACGGCGGTGGGCTGGACCCTGGATGGCACGATCGAAGCGTTCGAGTCGTCCGCATGGCCCTGCCTGGGAGTGCAGTGGCATCCGGAACTTCTTGAGGACACCACCTCCGACGCCCTGTTCGGCTGGCTGGTCGACCATGCCAGGCGTCAATCCCGCCAGGCGCGAGGGTGACCGGGGTTTCCCCGACCCGTGCTATAATTCAACGATGCATCGAAGCACTCCCGTCAGGGGAGTCCCTATGGAGGCCCACGTGAAAGTCAACCTGGAGAAAAAGGACAAGAACCTCGTCGAGCTGCTCGTGGAGGTCGACGCCGATCGCGTCAACCGTGCATATGAGCATGCTGCGCGTGACCTCGCCAAGCAGGTCCGCATCGATGGCTTCCGTCCTGGCAAGGCCCCTCTGAAGCTCGTCGAGCGCCACGTGGGTTCCGAGGCCATTCTCGCGCAGGCCATCGAGAAGCACCTGGTGGGTGAAGCCTACACCCAGGCCATCAGCGAGCACCAGGTCGAGACGATCGCCGATCCGAACTTCGAGCTCGTCTCGTTCGCCAAGGGCGAGGCCCTCGTCTTCAAGGCAACGGTCGAAGTGCGCCCTGACGTGAAGCTCGGCCAGTATACGGGCATCGAAGTCACGGCCCCCGCGGTGGCCGTGTCGGATGAAGACGTCCAGAACCAGATCACCAGCCTCGCTTCTTCACGCGGAACCCTCGAGGCCGTCGAACGCGCCGCAGCGATGGGCGATGTCGTGGTTGCCGACTTCGAGGGCAAGATCGCGGGCGAAGCCTTCGCCGGTGGCACGGCCACCGACTATGCCATCGAGATGGCCACGGGCCGCTTCATCGAGGGATTCGTCGAGGGTCTGGTCGGGTCGACTGCTGGCCAGGAACCCTCGCTGGATCTCAAGTTCCCCGAGGACTACCCCAACCAGGAACTTGCCGGCAAAGAGGTCACCTTCACCTTCAAGATTCACGAGGTGAAGGAGCGCAAGATGCCCACGCTCGACGATGAATTCGCCAAGACGCTCGGCGTGGAGTCGTTCGAGGCTCTGACGGCGCGTATCCGCGAAGACCTCACGAACCAGCGTTTGGAAGCCCGTGAAGTCGATCTTCGCAAGCAGATGCTCGAGAAGATCCTCGGCGAGTCCGAGATGGAGATTCCCGAGACGATGGTGCGCCGGGAGATCGACCTGCTCATCACCCAGCAGGCCCGGATGCTTCAGCAGCAGGGGATCGACCCGAACCAGGTCTTCACGCGTGAAAACATCGAGTCCTGGCGGACCCGCGTCCAGCCGGAAGCAGAAAAGCGCATCCGTACTTCGCTCACGCTGGGCGCCATTGCCCGGGTGGAGAACATCCAGCCCACCGTGGACGAGATCGAGGAAGCCATCGTCGAGTTCGCGGCCGAGTCGGGTACGGATCCGAAGACCTTCCGCAACCAGGTGATCCGCAATGGCGCCTGGAATCAGATTGCAGACGAAGTACTCTCGAGCAAGATCGTAGAGTGGCTGTTCGAGAAGGCCCAGGTCGCCGAAAAGTCGGCCGAGCTGGTCGAGGCGTAGTCGGTTCGTGGCTGGAGGTAAGCCCATGTTCGTGCACAGTGGCCTGGTTCCGATGGTGGTCGAGCAGACCAGTCGCGGCGAGCGCGCATTCGACATCTTCTCGCGGCTGCTCAAGGAGCGCATCATCTTCCTGAACACGCCCATCGATGATGGCGTGGCCAGCCTGGTGATCGCCCAGCTGCTTTTCCTCGAGGCCGAGGACCCCGCCAAAGACATTTACATGTACATCAACTCCCCCGGTGGGGTGGTGACGGCGGGGCTCGCCATCTACGACACGATGCAGTACATCAAGCCTGATGTCTCGACCATCTGCATCGGTCAGGCTGCCTCGATGGGGGCGTTCCTGCTCAATGCCGGCGCACCTGGCAAGCGCATCGCCCTCCCCAACGCGCGTATCATGATTCACCAGCCGCTCGGTGGTGCCCAGGGTCAGGCCACGGACATCGAGATCCAGGCAGCCGAAATTCTGCGCCTCAAGCGTCGTCTCAATGAACTGATGGCCCTTCACAGCAAGCAGAGCCTGAAGAAGATCGAGAAGGATACCGATCGCGACTTCTTCATGAGCCCTGATGAGGCCAAGGAATATGGTCTCATCGATGAGGTCCTCGTCCCCCGAATCGGTGCGGACAAGGTCCCGATGCCCCCGGCTCAGGGGGGCGGAGGAGTGAAGAGCGATGCCTAAATACGAGGACACCAAGGGCCAGCCCAAGTGCTCGTTCTGTGGCAAGACACAGGACCAGGTTCGCAAGCTGATTGCGGCCCCGGGTGTCTACATCTGCGACGAATGCGTCGACCTCTGCAACGAGATCCTCGATGAGGAACTCTATGACCACCAGCGGCAAACGGAACAGCCCCCCGTCGAGATGGGGGAGATTCCCAAGCCCAAGGCGATCAAGAAGATCCTCGATTCGCACGTGGTTGGCCAAGAGCGCGCCAAGAAGGTCCTCTCGGTAGCGGTGTACAACCACTACAAGCGCCTCACGAGCAAAGATGGCAGCGATCCGGATAGCGTGGAAATCGCCAAGTCCAACATCCTGCTCATCGGGCCGACGGGATCGGGCAAGACCTTGCTTGCCCAGACCCTGGCTCGGCTCTTGAACGTTCCGTTCGCCATCGCGGATGCCACGACTCTCACGGAGGCGGGCTACGTCGGTGAGGATGTCGAGAACATCCTGCTTCGCCTCCTCCAGTCGGCGGACTACGATGTGAAGCGGGCAGAACGCGGAATCGTCTACATCGACGAGATCGACAAGATTGCCAAGAAGAGCGAGAACCCGTCGATCACCCGGGATGTCTCGGGCGAGGGAGTCCAGCAGGCCCTGCTGAAGATGCTCGAAG
>JBEIFE010000193.1:0-4488 GCA_040382575.1 Candidatus Sericytochromatia bacterium | reverse complement strand
CCATGTCTCCGACCCGCAGCTTGGCGTAGAGTTCCTCGACATCCTCGTTGTACATCCGCATGCATCCGTGCGAGGCCTGGGTTCCGATAGAGGCCCGGTCAAACGTGCCATGGAGCTCTTCGCCGCTCAGGGTCGATTTACCGGTCATCGGGTCATACCAGGACAGGTCCATCAGACGCGTCCCGAAGGCCCTTCCCTGGCTCTCGGGCCACAGTCTGCGAGCAATGTCGGCCGGGTCCGAGTTCTTGCCGGTGATCACCTTGAGGCCCTTGTCGGTGGTAGCACCCGGTGCGCCCGAGGCGATCGGGTAGATCTTCTGCAACTTACCGGCCGCATCGTAGTGAAAGGCACGATGCTGGCCTACCCCGATCACGACGGCTGCAAATTTACCGCGGATCTTCTCGGGGGGAAGGGTCGCGCCCTGGGGCAGCGCCGGATCTTCCCACGCCTTCAGACCTGCAGCGGGAGCCACGATGGCGAGGCGCTTCAGGGTCGCTGCGTCGAGCTGCCCCGTGATCGGTAGCGTCTGGCTGGCCTGGAAGTTACGGATGGCCTGAGCCGTCCCCTGGCCTGCCAGTCCGTCCACGCCGCCGTTGACGGCGAAGCCCAGATCCATGAGGGACTGCTGGATGGCCTTCCAGGCTTCCACACCGGGCTGGATGGCGCTTCCCCGGGCCAGCGCCTGGAGGTCGGCAAATCCCCGGAACCGTGCATGCTCCAGTGATGGGCCGAACTGGGTTCTGTCGAGTGAAAGGCTGCCCACGCGCCGTAAGCGCGGGGAATCATCCTGAGCCGCAGACTCACCGCCACCTGCCTTGACCCGATTTCCCAGAGACAAAAGCGAGCCGAGTCGTGAGAATCTCGGAAGCGTGAGAAGAGACATGCCATCCACCTCCTGGTGATTTGTTCCAGAGGTGTTATCAGGTTCTTCTTTGCCCGTCTTGCGAGGCTTGGTTAAACGTTAAATCAATCTTGGTCTGTCATTAAGCCGGTGCTCGCATCGCGGGCGGTAGGCCGTCAGAGGGCCTCGAACGTGAAGGAACCGGAGATCGCGATGCCGTCCACGGTCATGCGGGCCAGGATCGAGAGCGTCCGTCCAGCGGAGAGTCGCGTTTCGACGGTCAGGGCAGAGGTCCCGCTCGGGACCAGGGAAAGACGGGTATTCGATCCGTTCCCGGGCTGGATATCCAGTGTTCCCGAGATCGTGTGCCCGGAAGCAGGATCGCTTGAATGCGTGCGTTCGAGAGTCAAGACGAACTGGACCTGGTCCGGATCGTCCGAGCGAACGAGCGGTGTGAAGGTGAGGCTTCCGAGCGCGGTCGAGGTCGTCTGGATCTGGTCGGTGAGGGTTTGCCAGGTTGCGCCCGGGAGCAGTCCCGGGGGCGTTGACCGAGATGGGGTGGGTGCTTCGGGATAGAGCTCTCCCGAGCAGCCTCCGAGGGTGGCGAAAAGGCTGCCGATGGCGAGGACCTGAAAGAATACTCGCTTGCGCGCGGGTCTCGGCAAGTTTGACCTCCGGAGGGAAATCCCCCGGAATCGCCTGGGCGACTCCGGGGGCAACGGATCAGGCCCTTGGCGACAGCTCGACCTGTCGCGGACCGGCCTGCAGGATGTTCTCGGGGATCTGTCCCTCGAACTGGGCGATGTTCGCGTGGAACTTGCGGGCCAGTTCGCGGGCCATCTCATCGAAAGCCTTCGGATCTTTCCACGTGTTCCGGGGGTTGAGGATGTCAGCCGGGACGCCTTCACAGGAACTCGGGACGCGGATTCCGAAGATCGGATCCGTCACGAATTCGACCTGGTCGAGCTTGCCCGAGAGTGCTGCCTTCAGCAGGGCACGCGTGTACTGGATGGACATGCGCTTGCCCTGGCCATAGGGTCCGCCGGTCCAGCCCGTGTTGACCAGCCAGCAGTTCACTCCACCGTTCAGGATCTTCTCGCCGAGCAGGGTCGCGTACACCGTCGGGTGCAGGGCCATGAAGGGCGCGCCGAAGCAGGTCGAGAAGGTCGCCGTCGGCTCGGTGACACCTCGCTCGGTGCCGGCCACCTTGGCGGTGTAGCCCGAGAGGAAGTGATACATCGCCTGTTCGGGCGTCAGTTTCGAGATGGGAGGCAGCACACCGAAGGCATCGCACGTCAGCATGACCACGTTGCGTGGACTGTCACCCATGCCGCTGGGAACGGTATTCGGGATGGCCGTCAGAGGATAGGCGGCCCGCGTGTTCTCCGTCAGGCTGTCGTCGTTGAGATCGAGCCGACGGGTGACGGGGTCGATGGTGACGTTCTCGAGGACCGTCGCGAAGCGCTCCGTCGTCGCGTAGATATCCGGTTCGGCATCCTTCGATAGACGGATGACCTTGGCGTAGCAGCCACCCTCGAAGTTGAACACCCCGTGATCGGACCAGCCATGCTCGTCGTCACCGATGAGCCGGCGCTCGGGATCCGCGGAGAGGGTCGTCTTGCCGGTGCCAGAGAGACCGAAGAAGATGGCCGTGTCGCCGTCACGCCCGACATTGGCCGAGCAGTGCATGGACATGACATGCTCTTGCGGGAGCAGGTAATTGAGAATCGTGAAGACGGACTTCTTGATCTCGCCGGCATACTGGGTGCCGCCGATGAGGACCAGCTTCATGCCGAAGTTGATGAAGACGAAGGCCTCGGAGTTGGTTCCATCGATCTCGGGAATGGCCTTGAAGTTCGGTACCTGCAGGATCGTGAAACGCGGCTCATGGGTGGCCAGATCGGCATCGGTAGCCCGGATGAACATGGTGCGGGCGAAGAGGTTGTGCCAGGCCGTCTCGGTGATGACGCGGATCGGCAACTGGTACCGGGGGTCGGCTCCCGCATAGCAGTCCTGAATGAACACGTCCTTACCCTGCAGGTAGGCCGTGACGCGGCGGAGCAGGTTGTCGAACTTGCTGGCCTCGGCCGGGCGATTGACCTTGCCCCACCAGACCTTGTCCTCGCTAGAGGGTTCCTTGACGATGAACTTGTCGTTGGGTGAGCGGCCCGTGTGGCTACCCGTACGCACGACGAGTGGTCCCCGATGGGCAAGAATGCCCTCACGCCGCCGGATGGCTTCCTCGATGAGGGCAGGTGGCGTCAGGTTCGAGTAAACCTGGTGCAGATTCGTGATGCCAAGGTAAGAAAGATCGACTTGTTTTCGCATTGGGACGTGGCCTCCCGGGGCTGCGTTGCCCCCGCATGAACGGAGTTCGGATGGGCCCGGCGCGCGCCGTTGCACGCCTGTGGGTAAAGCCCATTTTACCGTATCCGTGAGAGGATGTCCCGGTCTTGTCGCCATGAAAACGCCCGGGCACGGCCATGGCAGGCCCGGGCGCGATGTTCGCTTACCGTTCAGTCCAGGAGCGCGAAAACAGCGCGACATGCTTCCAGCAGGATCTGTCGTTCGTGATCACCGTGGGCCAGCGAAGGGAACGCCGCCTCGTACTGAGATGGCGGCCAGTAGATGCCGCGATCGAGCATCCCGTGGAAGAATCGGGCAAAGCGCTTCGTATCCGACAGGCGGGCCTCTTCCCAGGAGGTGACGGGACCGGCGTGGAAGAAGATCGTGAACATGGCGCCGCAGCGGTTCACCGTGACGGGTATGCCGGCCTCCAGGGCGATCGCCTCGATCCCCTCGCAGGTCGCCTCGGTCCATGCCTCGAGGCGTTCATAGACACCCTCTTCACCGAGAAGTTCGAGGGTGGCCGATCCGGCTGCCGTGGCCATCGGGTTCCCACTCAGCGTGCCGGCCTGGTACATCGTCCCGGCAGGGGCGACGTGGTTCATGAGGTCCGCACGGCCGCCGTAAGCCCCGACAGGCACGCCACCGCCCACGATCTTGCCCAGACATGTGAGGTCGGGGCGCACTCCGAAGCGTTCCTGGGCGCCGCCGCGGGCCACCCGGAAACCGGTCATCACCTCGTCGAAGATGAGCAAGGCTCCATGGCGGGTGGTGAGGTCACGCAGATGCTCGAGATAACCCGGACGGGGGAGGAGCGTGCCCGCATTCCCCACCACCGGTTCGACGATCACGCCCGCGATCTGGTCGCCCTGGCTCTCGAAAAGCGTCGAGATGGCCTCGAAATCATTGAAAGGAGCCGTGAGCGTGCTCGCGACGGTGCCGGGGGTGACCCCCGGGCTATCGGGCAATCCCAGCGTGGCCACTCCGCTGCCGGCCTGGACGAGCAGCATGTCGGCGTGGCCATGGTAGCAACCCGAGAACTTCACGATCTTCTCGCGGTGGGTGAAACCGCGGGCCAGCCGCACGGCCGACATGGCCGCTTCCGTGCCAGAACTCACCATGCGGACTTTTTCCACGGAAGGCACGGCCGCGATGATCAGTTCGGCGAGTCGGCTCTCGGCTTCCGTCGGGGCGCCGTAACTGGTGCCGCGGGCCAGGGCCGCTTCGATGGCCGCCACCACCCGCGGATGGCGGTGGCCGAGGATCATCGGCCCCCAGGAGCCGATGTAGTCGAGATAGGT
>JBEIFE010000192.1:0-4523 GCA_040382575.1 Candidatus Sericytochromatia bacterium | reverse complement strand
TCGTCCCCGATGGCGCTCACGACATCGCGCTGGTCAAACCGGATGATTACGTCGACCTGACGGCGACCATCCAGACCGAGGGCGGGTACCTGTCCACCAAGGTGGCGCAGCGGGTCCGGGTGCTCAGCGTCGGCAATCGTTTCAGCAACGAGGCACTTCCCGAAGGCGAGAGCGCGTACGGAGACCTGCTCACGCTGGCAGTTCCGTCTCGCGAGGTCGCCCTGCTCGCGGCACTCAAGGAACAGGGCAACCTCAGCCTGTCGCTGCGCGAGCCCGGGGATACGACCGTCACGCCACCGGAAATCTCCGCCGCCGAGCTTTCCCGGGTCGTGCTCGGGCGTGTTCCGGCTCGCGTGATCACCCGCCCGGTCGTCGTGCAGCCCCGGACCGTCGTCGTCACCCGCCAGGCTCCCGTCCGGCAGACGGTGGCGCGTCCCGCGAAGCCTCGGCCCGTGCAGGTCGCCCAGCCCCGGGAAGAACGCCCGGCGGCGGGAATCGAGATCTACAACGGCACCACCCTGGTGCATCGTCGTGATGGCCAACCCTGAGGAGCCTCCGTTGCCTATTCGTCGAACCTGGCTGACCTCCCTCGTCGGCGCTCTGCTGCTCGCTCCCGTCGCGATCGTCTCGCCGCCCGTGACGCACGAGGTCCGGGCCGCTGGCCCGGATATCTCGCTGCGCATGGGGCAGACCATCGTGATGACCATACCCGAGGGGGTTGAACGGGTCGTCACGGGAGATGGCGAGATCGTGGACGTGAAGGCCCTGCCTGGCAACCGGCAACTGCTGGTCTCGGCACGGAAGCCTGGCGTGACCAACTTCCTGGTGTGGCCCTCGCGGAATCGGGATCGGGACGACGTCATCGAGGTCCAGCCCCGGAACTACCAGGTGGAGGTCACCTCGTTCCGCCGCACCGAATCCATCACGATCCGGGCGCGCATCCTCGAGATCCTGCGAGGCAACGATGCGAGCGTCGGGTTCGACTGGGCCGATGGCGTCTCATGGGTCGAAGCTCCGCCGAACGCGCCCTTCCGTCTGGGTTTGCCTGCCCGGAGCGGGGTCCTCGATGCCAAGCTCAACCTGCTCGTGCAGGAGCGCAAGGCACGTCTGCTGGCACAGCCCACGCTCGTGACCACCAGTGGACAGCCTGCACGATTCCTGGCGGGGGGGGAGATTCCCATCCCGCTCATTCTCCAGAATTCCATCTCGGTGGAGTGGAAGCCTTACGGGGTGCGTCTCGACATCGAGCCGCGGCTCGAGGGCTCGGACACCATCATCCTGAAGGTCCGGCCCGAGGTTTCGCGGATCGACCAGACCAATGCCATCAAGCTTCCCAACGTGACGGTCCCGGCCGTGGCGACCCGCTGGACCGAATCCACCCTCCAGCTCAAGAACGGGGAAACCGTCGTGCTGAGCGCGCTCACGCTCTCGGACGACCAGCAGGCCGAGCAGGGGGTTCCCCTGCTCTCGGCCATCCCGTTCCTGGGTGAGTTTTTCAAGAACCACGAGAACAAGGCCTCGACGACCGAACTCATCTTCCAGATCACGCCCACCGTCGCCGAGCGCCAGCCGCTCATGCCCGAGTCCGGTCTCGGGAAGTAGGCTCCGTGGCACCGCGTCTGGTCGTCGTCTTCGGAGCCAAGGGCGGGCTGGGCCGTTCGGCGATCGCCGCCAACCTGGCGATCGCCCTGGCCCGGCGCACGAAGAAGCCGACCTTGCTGTGGGACGCGGACTGGTGGGGCGGGGGCTCGCTCGGCAGTTACCTCGACCTCGATCCCACTCCCGGCCACTGGCGCGCCGTCGTCCTTCGGCGGCAGGGACTCCAGGATGCCCTGGCCGAGCATCCCTCGGGCATGAAGCTCCTGGCCGCCCCGCCCGCTTCCGAGACCATGCCCCCGCATCCTGCCGAACTGGCTCGCCTCGTGGGGCTGCTGGCCGAGCACCACGAGTGGATCGTCGTCGATACCACGCATCCCGGCCTCACGCTCGAGCCGATGGTCGCGCTGTGGGACCTCGCCTGCGCCATCCTGCCCGTCGTGACACCGGATATCACGGTTCTCCACGCGACGGGCGCCATTCTCGATCATGCGCGCTCGATGCGCTATCCGGTCGACAGGGTCCACCCGGTTCTCAACCGGGCCGGGACGGTGGCCGAGCTCGGTGCGGAGGATGTGTCCGACCACCTCCAGCGGCCACTCATCGCCCAGATCCCGTCGAACATCGCGCTCGTGGAGAGTCTCAACCGCGGTCAGCCCTTGGTGCTGTCCGATCCCCAGAATCCCGTATCGCAGGCCCTCGTCCGTCTGGGACAGGCCGTGGCGGCGTTACCGGCGACGGATCTGGGCCGCTCGGTGAAGTCCTGGGCGAACCGTGCCCCGCAGGCCCCCGCGCGCGAAGCCACCCCCCCCCGTTCAGGGGGGAGTGGGGACGCCTGCAGCCCACCCGTCCTCTGCGGCTCCGACGCCGGCTCGATCCGGCCAGATGGAGGAGCCGGTCACGCGCAGGGCCGAGGTGGACCCCCGGCTCCTCGATCTTCGACGTGACGTCCATCGCGATCTCGTGGAAGTCCTGAAGCGACAGAATCTGTCGCTCGAGTATCTGAGCGATCCGGCCCGCAAGGGGGAACTGCGCCGTCGCGTCCTGGACGTGGCCGCCGAGGTCCTGGATGCCCGGACGGAGGTGCCCCTGGCCGGACGCGCGGAGCGGGTCTCGTTCCTGGAGGCGATCGCCGACGAGGCCGTCGGTTACGGCCCGCTGGAACCGTTCCTGCAGGATGCCCGGGTCTCGGAAATCATGGTGAACGGTCCCGGGCTCATCTACATCGAGCGGGGAGGCAAGCTGGTCCGGGTCCAGGAGCGATTCACCGACGAGCGGCAACTGCGGGTTGTCATCGACCGCATCGTCGCCCCGCTCGGCAGGCGCGTGGACGAGAGCTCACCCACCTGCGACGCGCGTCTCCCCGACGGGTCCCGTGTTCACGTCATCATTCCTCCGCTCTCGCTCACGGGGTCGACCGTCACGATCCGGAAGTTCTCCTCGCGGCGTCTCGCGGCCTCCGACCTCGTCGGGTACGGCTCGCTCAGTTCTCAGATGGCCGAATTCCTCGAGCGGGCCGTGAAGGCGCGGCTGAACCTGTTCATCTCGGGGGGCACGGGCTCGGGCAAGACCACGCTGCTGAACGTCCTGAGCGGCTTCATTCCCGACGACGAGCGCATCGTGACCATCGAGGACGCCGCCGAACTCAAGCTGAACCAGGAACACGTCATCTCGCTCGAGAGCCGACCCCCCAACCTCGAGGGAACGGGAGCGATTCCCATCCGTGAACTCGTGCGAAATTCGCTGCGCATGCGCCCCGACCGCATCATCGTGGGGGAGGTTCGTGGAGGCGAAGCGCTCGACATGTTGCAGGCCATGAACACCGGTCACGACGGCTCTCTGGCCACGGGTCACGCCAACACGCCCCGGGATGCCCTGGCCCGTCTCGAGACGATGGTGCTCATGGCGGGCATGGATCTTCCCAGCCGGGCCATCCGCGAACAGATCGCCTCGGCCATTCATGTCATCGTCCAGGTGGCGCGCCTGCGCGACGGGTCGCGCAAGGTGGTGCGAATTTCCGAGATCACGGGCATGGAAGGAGACGTGATCGCCATGCAGGACCTGTTCGTGTTCGACCAGGAGGGTATCGATGCGAACGGGGCCGTGATCGGGAGATACCGGGAAACCGGGCTCGTCTCCCATGCGTCCGAGCAGTTCGCGCGCGTCAGCGTCGTGCAGCCGTCTTGAAAGGATTCCGACCGTGCTTTCCCGTCGTCTCGTCTGTGCTCTCGCAACCGTGCTCGGTGGCATGGCCGGCCCTGCCTGGGCTGCGGAACGCGCTACGGAGCCGCCTGCCATCCCCGAGATGAGACCCACTCCCCCTCCGCGGGTGGTTCCCCGCGATCTGGGACGTCTGATCTCCCGTCGGGAGTTCGTGGAATGGGTCTCGCAGTGCATCAAGGCCTTCGAGGAGTTCTCGGACCGTAGTCTCGAGGATCCCAAGGACAGCATCCTCGTCTACCTCGACCTGGGCGGTGGATTCCGGCAGGAGGCCATCCGTCTCGAGCGCCGGTATCGCCTGTTCGAGGGGGTCGATGGCTTCCAGTATGGTCTCTTCGAGCCCACAGACGCCGTGGAGCGCATCCAGGCCTTCCTGCTGCTGAACAAGGTCGTCTCGTTGATCGAGAAGGGCATGGAGCGTTCGGATCTTCTCGAGGTTCGTGCTCCGCGAGTCTTCCGGGACATGCCCGACGATCCGCTGCTGGCCGAGTCCATCAATCTCCTCTCGGCCCGGGGCATCATCGCAGGCATCGACCGCGGTGTCATCGATCCCCGGACTCCGCTCAACCAGGGCATGTTCGAGAAGCTGAAGGCGAACATGGTCGCTTATCTCGATCGCTGCAAGCGTATCCCGATGGACGAGGACGAGGCCAAGGGTGAGTGATCCGCGTCCCTGGCTGATCGCCCTTCTCGTGGCGGTCAGCCTG
>JBEIFE010000191.1:0-4525 GCA_040382575.1 Candidatus Sericytochromatia bacterium | reverse complement strand
CGGTTCTCCCAGCCGGATGATCACCTGGCTGTCCATGCGGGCCAGCTGGCGGATGAAACGGAACATCTGGCCGGCCTGCCGCGATTCGTCGGCCCGGGTGGTGAAGTAGCGGGTCCGACCCAGGCTCTGGAGGTGGTCACCGATCAGCGACTTCGCCTCGAGCACGAGATGGGTATTGATCGTCGCGGGAACCACGAAGATGTCGGGATTGTCCTTTCCCGCCTCGAGATTTTTCATGTAGGCCGATAGCCCCGTCCCCAGCAGCCCCAGTTTCAGGTGCTGCTCGACGGCATTCGAGCGCGAACGCCCACCACCCGGAAAGAATAGGCCGTGGTAACCATGTTCCAGCGAGATCTGCGAGTAGGTTTTGAGCACGTCCTTGTAGAGGTGATGCGTCACGCTCCGGTCAACCCGGTAGGCCCCGAGATGCCGCATGAAGAAGGACAGGAACCAGCTGGTGAAGAGGTTCTTCCCCGCCCCGTACATGAAGGGGGGCAGACCCAGCTGGTGCAGGGCATATCCGACGACGAGCGAATCGAGGTTGCTCGAATGGGTCGGAACCAGGATCAGGGTGCCCCGTCGAGACAGCGCCCGCGTGGTCTCGATGGCGCCCGTGACCTGGATGCGATCATCGAGGGCCCGGGCAAGGGGTGCCCCCTTGCCGCGCAGGATGAACCCCAGCAGGTAGGGAGCCAGCTGGACCGAGAAGCGGTGCACCCGCGGGTCGAAATCGCCCACGATGTCATGGGCAGCCTCCTCGACCAGGTTCTTCAAGATGCGCTCCAGGGTGGGCGCATCGAGGCGGGCCAGCGAACGGTGAATCTCTCGCCACCTGCGCAGGGCACTCGATTCATCGGATCGACCGGCCAGCCGAGCCGTCTCGGCCAGGGCCGCCTCGTTGAGGGCGACCCGGATGCGTTCGGGCGCACTACCCAGGGACGCACAGGAGCGAGCGACGACCTCGTCGACCAGACGCCATCGCGCCTCGTGAAACTGGAAGATGCGATGGCTCGTCTCGTGAGCAAGATGGGACGACATGACGCCTCGGCCAGGTGGGGGACGGATCCACCCTACCCCGTCATTCCCGGGTTCTCACGGGGCGAGGACCCGGGCAGGATCCAGCATCCCGTGACCGCTCAACGTATCGAAGCCCGGGGTCGCCAGGTCCTGACACCTGCTCTCCAGTCGCCGACGGACCTGGGAGGGGGTCCAGTCGGGATGCAAACTCAGCAGCAGCGCCACCACGCCGGAGACGAAGGGGGTGGCCATCGAGGTGCCGCTGAGCAACTCGAGCGGCGCGCCCGGATCGCTTCCCTCGCGCGGGAAAGTCGACCAGATCGCTTCTCCGGGGGCGGCCAGGGTGACCCAGCGTCCGGCATTCGAGAACGAGCAGATCCGTCCGGTCTCGTCATGGGCAGCCACCGCGATGACTCCCGGAAGTGCCGCCGGGTAGCTGGGTGCCGCACCATACCCCAGCTCGGGGTCCATTCGATCGTTGCCCATCGCGGCCACGACGACGACCCCGCGATCGATCGCCCGGGCCACGGCCCGCTCGAGGACCCGAGACCCGCCGTAAGAGCCGAGGCTGAGATTCATCACCCGGGCCCCGTGATCGACGGCGTACATGATGCCGGCAGCCACGTCCGAGGCGAAACCTCGCTCCTCGTGGTCGAGGGTCTTCACGGGCATGATCCGGCAGCGCGGGGCGACTCCCGTGATCCCGACCCCGTTCTCCGCAGCGGCCACGATTCCGGCCACGTGCGTCCCGTGGCCAGCCCCATCGAGGACCGAGCCCCGCTGACCGGGATGAGCAGGGTCCAGGGCGTCCACGAAGGACTTGCCCTCGACGGTCTGGCCGGATAGTTCCGGATGTCCGACATCCACCCCGGTATCGATGATGGCCACGACGATCCGGGGATCGCCCAGGGTCGCATCCCAGGCCTGGCGCAGGCTTCTCCGGAAGGCGTCGTAACCTCCCATGTAGCCGGCCGAGGTCTCGGGGTCGCGCGGGGCATACGAGGCGCTCACCCGGACATCGGTCTCGACGGCCGTCACGCCGGAAACCGCGCCGATCCGTGCCGGATCGATCTCACGCCCCGTCGGAGCGGCGTACACGCTGGCTTCGAGGGGGGCCATGTCCCGGATCCAGGTCAGACCCAGTTCGCCCGTCAGCTGGGCGCGGATGGTGGCACTCCGGGCGGCAGAGCGTTCGACGATCCATCGGCCGGTGGGCGCCACGCTCGTGCCGCGGGCGATCGCCCCGCGCGCGAGGGGATCGGGCCGGGTGCCGCAGCCTGACAGGGCCTGCAAGGAAAGCAGGGTCGCGAGCGCGGTCAGCAGGAAACGGGAGATCGTCATGCTTGAATTATCGTCGATGATCGGCGAAAATGACGTGCTGTTCCTCAAATGAGCGTCACACGTGGATCCTGGCTCTCTCGGTCCACACCACCGGACGTTGACGCTTCCTGGCCGTGGGAGGGGACGATGAATCTTCGTGACCGACTGAATCAGCTGCTCGACCGGGGAGAACTCGTCGAACTGTATTTCGCGCCCGCGAGTACCTATTTTCTCGCGCGCCTGACCCAGATCGGGCAGGACTTCATCGAATTCGATGCCTGCGACGAGGAAGAGCACATCATCGCCCACAACATCATGCCCCTCGGTCTCCTCATGACCGTGACGACCACCAGCACGGAGCGCAGTCGCGAAAAGCTCGAGATGCTCCTGCGCCGGGACGCCGAGGGCGGTACGGACGAAGGTCGTCCCGTCCCGGGGCGCTGATCTCAGGCCGGACGTTTCAGACGACTCGCGCTCCAGGCCACCGTGAGGCTCGAAAGCGCCATCGCTGCGCCGCTCAGGGTGGGCGCCAGACCCGGCCCCCCCATCCACTCCAGAGCTCCTGCCGCCACGGGAATCAGCAGCACGTTGTAGAGGCTCGCCCAGCCCAGATTGAACCGGATGTTCATGTAGGTGGCACGTGCCCAGCCGATGGCCCGGCTCACGGCAGCCGGATCGTCCGATACCAGCGTCACCCGTCCGGCAGCGCGTGCGAGGTCCGACCCCGAAGCGAGCCCCATTCCCACGTCGGCAGCAGCCAGCACGGGGCCGTCATTGACTCCGTCCCCGACGAATGCCACCCGATGCCCTCGGGCCTGCAGGCCTCGGACCCAGGCCACCTTGTCGCCCGGCAGGCATCCGGCCCGGACCTGGTCCATCCCGAGTAAACGGGCCACCCCGCGGGCTCCTTCAGGCCGATCGCCCGTGACCATGGAGACTCCGATTCCCGCACGCCCGAGCCGGTCGATCAGCGCGACTGCACCGTCACGTAGCGGATCTTCGAAGGTGGCGATCGCCCTGAATTGACCGTCCACGGCGATCCAGACTCCCTGCTGCCCCTCTCCCGGCCCGCCGGAAGGTGACGGGACACCCTCATCCAGAAGCCAGCCAAGGGCGCCGATCCGGATATGGCGACCGTCCACCCGTGCCTGGACTCCGCGGCCCGGCAAGGCTTCCAGGGCCTCCATCGGGCCCGCTTCGCGCAGGTCTAGGGACAGATGGTTCGCCACCGCCCGAGACAGCGGGTGCTGGCCCGCCGAGGCCACGAGCCGGATGGCCGCCCGTTCCGTGTCGGTCAGGGGGGAACCAGGCTCTTCCCAGTTCACGAGGCGTGGGCTTCCGCACGTGAGGGTGCCCGTCTTGTCGAAGGCCACGTGATCGACCTTCGCCAGGATCTCGAGGGCCTCCCCATCACGAAAACAGATTCCCTCGGCGGCTGCGCGACCCGTTCCGACCATGATGGCCAGGGGAGTGGCCAGTCCCAGGGCGCACGGGCAGGCGACCACGAGTACCGAGACGGCATGGGTGAGCGCCAGCGAGAGGGCATCCGGGCGACCCGAGATCCCCCAGGCGATCGCGGAGGCGAGGGCGATCGCGATCACCACGGGGACGAAGCGCGCGACGATCGCATCCGCGAGCCGCTGGACGGGCGGCCGGATGCGCAGGGCTTCCTCCACCAGGCTCGCGATGCGCGCGAGGCTCGACTCGGTGGCGGGGCGTTCCGAGGTCGCGTCCAGCGTGCCCTCGAGGATCCGACTCCCCGCCCGGACGAGGTCGCCTGGACCGACTTCCCGCGGGGTGCTCTCACCCGTGAGCCACGACTCGTCGATCCAACCCTTTCCGGACGTCAGCCGCGCATCGACGCCGACCCGGTCGCCGGGCTCCATGCGCAGGGCATCTCCTGCCGCGATCCAGGTTGCAGGCACCCGTTCGGTGTCCCCGGGGCGACCGGCAACCGGGCGCCCCACGCGGTCCAGATGTCCCCGTTCCAGCACCTGGACGGCCCGGGTGGCGCGATGGCGTGCCCGCCCCTCGAGCATGCGTCCCAGGAGAACCAGGGCCAGTACCCATCCGGGAGTCTCGAAGGCGGCCTCGCGGGCATCGGGTGGTAGCCATGAGGGGGCCAGGACGACGACACTCGCATGCAGCAACGCCGCTCCCGTTCCGAGCGTGACGAGCGCGTCCATGT
>JBEIFE010000190.1:0-4543 GCA_040382575.1 Candidatus Sericytochromatia bacterium | reverse complement strand
TCATCCTCCTGCCCGAGATCCCCTTCGACATGGAGAAGGTCGCCCAGACCGTCTACGAGCGGTCCGAGGCGGGCAAGAGCTACAGCATCGTCGTCGTCGCCGAAGGGGCTGCTCCGCTGGGTGGTGAGGCCATCTATGCCGATTTCGACGTCACCAAGAACGTCGCGCGGTTCGGTGGCGTCGGAAACTGGGTCGGTCAGGAAATTGCCAAGCGGACGGGTCTCGAGACTCGTGTGACCGTGCTGGGGCATCTCCAGCGTGGGGGGACCCCGTCACCCTTCGACCGGATCCTCGGGACGCGCCTCGGCGTGGAAGCTTGTCGCCTGGTCGCCGAGGGCCTGTTCGACCGGATGGTCTGCCTCAAGGGGAACAACGTCACGTCGGTCCCGATGTCCCAGGCGCTCGATCGCCTCAAGCTGGTCGATCCCGAAGGTGAACTGGTCCGTACGGCCAAGGCCACCGGCGTTTACTTCGGCGATTAGGTCATGTCCGAGCGCATCGCCGTCCTGGACTTCGGTAGCCAGTACACCCCGCTCATCGCCCGACGTCTGCGCGAGAAGGGGGTTCTCTCCGAGATCTTGCCGCACGATGCGGCGCTCGATCGCGTGCTCACTCCGGACCTCAGGGGCCTGATCCTTTCGGGGGGCCCCTCGAGTGTCCACGAAGAGGGCTCACCGCGGCCTACCGATGGCTTGCTCCAGGCCGTCACGGATCGCGGAATCCCGGTGCTGGGTGTTTGCTACGGCATGCAGCTCTTGAATCACCTGGGCGGGGGCACGGTCGTGTCCCACACGCATCGCGAGTATGGCCGGGCCCACCTGGCCATCGAGCAGCCCGGAGCGCTACTCGCCGGGCTCGACCCGGACACCCGTGTCTGGATGAGTCACGGCGATCGCCTCGAGGTCCTGGCACCGGGTTTCGAGGTCCTGGCGCGTACCTCCGACGGGGTTCTGGCCGCTTTTGCCAATCCCGCGCTGCGACACTTCGGAGTCCAGTTTCATCCCGAGGTGACGCACACGCTCCAGGGTGGGCAGCTGCTCGACAACTTCCTGTTCGCGATCTGCGGATGCCGCGGTGGCTGGTCCGTGGCCAGCTACCTCGATGAGTCCATCGCGGCCATCCGCCAGCAAGTGGGCAGCCATCCGGTCGTCGTACTGGTCTCGGGTGGTGTCGACAGTACGGTCGTGGCTGCCGTGCTGGCCCGGGCGTTGCCACCCGAGCAGGTCCATGCCATCCACGTCGATTCCGGTCTCATGCGCCATGACGAGAGTGCGGGAGTCATGCGCGCGTTGCAGGTGCTGGGCTTGCGGAATTTCCACCTCGTGGAAGCCCAGGCGGACTTCCTGTCCGATCTGGCGGGAATCACCGACCCCGAGACCAAGCGCAAGCGCATCGGCGATCGCTTCATCGAGGTCCAGGAACGGGCATTGAAGTCGCTCGGCCTCGACGGCGAAACCGTTTACCTCGGTCAGGGCACGCTTTACACCGACCTCATCGAGTCGGGGGCGACGGGTAGCCAGACGGCCACGATCAAGACGCATCACAACGTCGGTACGCCGCTGGTCAAGGCCAAGCGGGCAGCCGGGATGCTGGTCGAGCCGCTTTCTGGACTTTTCAAGGACGAGGTCAGGGCACTGGGGCGCCACCTGGGGGTTCCGCGTGACCTGCTCATCCGTCATCCGTTCCCGGGACCGGGTCTTGCCGTGCGTATCCTGGGCGAGATCACGGGTGAACGCCTGGCACTCCTGAGGCATGCCGATCGCGTGTTCATGGAGTGCCTGCACGAGGCAAACCTCTACGAGTCCATCTGGCAGGCTTTCGCCGTCCTGTTGCCGGTGCGTGCCGTGGGCGTCCAGGGAGACGGCCGGACCGAGGGGGCCGTCGTCGCTCTGCGTGCCGTCGACAGCATCGATGGCATGACGGCAGATTTTCATCCCGTCCCTTTCGAGGTGCTGGGTAAGGTCGCCTCCCGTCTGGTGAACGAGGTTCGTGGCATCAACCGGGTGGTCTTCGACGTGACCTCGACGCCCCCCGGGACCATCGAGTGGGAGTGAGCCGATCCGTCCGGGTCGGGGGTCTTGTGGTGGATCGACAGGTCCATCAGGCAGGAGGATCGCTTGGACAGCCTGGTTGAAGGTCTGACGTTCGACGATGTGTTGCTGGTTCCGGGGTTTGCGGACTTTCTCCCTGGCGATGCCGATTTGAAGGCCTTCGTGGCCCGGGGCCTCTCGATCCGGATCCCCGTTCTTTCGGCCGCGATGGACACCGTGACCGAGGCCCGGATGGCGCTTGCCGTCGCCCAGGCGGGCGGTATCGGCATCATTCACCGGAACCTCACGGTCGAGGCACAGGCGGCCGAGGTTCGTCTCGTCAAGTCCGAGGAACCCGGACCGGACGCCGCAGTCGATGCTCAGGGTCGTCTCATATGCGGGGCCGCCATCGGCGTCGGGCAGGCTCTCGAGAGAGCGACCGCTCTGATCGAGGCAGGCGCGGACCTCATCGTCATCGACACGGCACACGGACATACGCGGAACGTGATCGAGGCATTGAAACAGGTCAAGGAGGCCTTTCCGACCACGCCCGTCATGGCCGGGAACATCGCGACGGCCCATGCGGCGCGGGATCTCATCGCTGCGGGCGCCGATGCGCTCAAGGTGGGGATCGGTCCCGGGTCCATCTGTACGACGCGCGTGGTGGCCGGGGTCGGGGTCCCGCAGATCACGGCCATCCGCGAGGTCTCTTCCGTGGCCCGGGTGGCGGGTATTCCCGTCATCGCCGATGGCGGCATCCAGTACTCGGGCGATATCACCAAGGCGATCGCCGCGGGGGCCGACTGTGTCATGCTCGGCTCGTTGCTGGCCCGCACCCGCGAAAGCCCCGGCCAGGAGATTCTGTTCAGCGGAAGGCCTTACAAGTCCTACCGGGGCATGGGGTCGATCGGGTCGCTCCAGCACGAGACCAACGACCGCTATGGCAAGGCCGCGGGCGGGACTCTCGTGCCGGAAGGGGTCGAGGGGATGGTTCCGCTTTCCGGGAACGTCGCCGATCTGCTTTACCAGTTGATGGGTGGTCTCCGGAAGGGCATGGGCTACGTCGGGCTCAAGACGATCTCCGAGCTCAAGACCGGTGCCCGCATGATCCGCGTGACCACCGCCGCAGCCCGGGAGGGCCATGCTCACGATGTCGTGATCACCAACGAGGCGCCCAACTACACCCGTGTCACCGGTTCCTGAATCCGCGACCTTCTCTGGAAGCAGCAAGCCCACCGGTCCGACCGGTGGGCTTCACGTCATGGGTGCGCATCGAATACGTGCAGATGGAAACGCTCGGACAGTTCCCGGAACACCTGGATTCCTCTGGCGGAGTTTCCGCGGTCGTCGAGCAGTGGCGAGTACACGGCGATGCCCATCTGCCCGGGGATGACGGCAAGGATGCCCCCACCGACGCCGCTCTTGGCCGGGAGACCCACGCGGAACAGCCATTCTCCCGAGTACTCGTAAAGTCCGCAGGTGTACATGACGCTCAGGATATCCCGGACATACGGCTCCTCGACGGCGCGTTCTCCCGTCACGGGGTTCACTCCCCGGTTGGCCAGCGTCGCGGCCATCACGGCGAGATCGCGGCAATCGAGCAGGACCGCACATTGCTGGAAGTAGAGGTCGAGAATCTCTTCCACGCGCGGGTCGATCATGCCGAAATTGAGCATGAGGTGCGCCATGGCCCGGTTGCGATGCCCCGTCGTTCGTTCCGACATGAAGACTGACATGTCGACGTTCACCTTGTGACCCGCATGGCGCCCGAACATCGCCAGGATGCGATTCAGGCGGTCGATGGGGCCATCGCCCTGAACGTAGCTGGTGACGGCTATCGCCCCGGCATTGACCATCGGGTTGTGGGGACGCTTGGACCGTTCATCGAGCACGATGGCATTGAAGGCGTCGCCGGTGGGTTCGACTCCCACGCGTGCGTGCACGAAGTCGCGTCCGCGGTCCTCCAGGGCCTGACCGTAGACGAAGGGCTTCGAGATGGACTGGACCGTGAAGAGCTGGTTCGCATCGCCAACCGTGAGGACCTGGCCATCGACCGTACACGCGGCGATCGCGAAGTGCTCCGGGTTGGCCTTCGCCAGCTCGGGGATGTAGGTGGGAAGCCGACCTTCGCGGTAGCCTGCGTATCGCTCATGAAGCTCTTGCAGGGCGCATTCGAGCTCCGTGACCTCGATACCCCTTCTGCTCTGGATGACGCGGGCTTCCATGGACGTCTCCTTCGACGTGACGCTTCCGTCGGATATCTATCCGAAAATCATACCGGAGAGACGAGCCTCCGTCTCACCTTCAAAGTTGCCCACTGAATCACAAAGATTTGTACAGATGTCATATGACATCCCGTTCCTGGGTATGAGATGCATGGCCCGATCCCTTGATTGGATCGGCGGGTGCAGCGCAGTCTCTTGGAGGTCCTGCATGGCCTTATCAGCAGTTTCTGTCGGTACTGGCGCCACATCGCTCGAGCTTCTGCTCGATCTCGCTCATCGAGGATGGGC
>JBEIFE010000189.1:0-4595 GCA_040382575.1 Candidatus Sericytochromatia bacterium | reverse complement strand
GGCGCGCCTTCGTCCGCCTGGTCAAGTTCCTCGAGGAGTTCGACTACCTGCGCGGTCGCGAGCTGCTGGCCCGTGGCCAGGCCCTGGCACACGTCCGCACCTCGAACGAGCTGGTGGTGGCCGAGGCCCTCGCGAGCGACACCATCGGGGACCTCTCACCCGTGCAACTCGCCACTTTCTCGAGCTCCCTGATGGCCGAGCCCGTTCGCGGGCGCCAGGCCTTCTCTCCGATGCCCCTCGATCCGGAAGTCGGCCGCCGGATCGATCGCCTCGCCCGAGAGGCCAAGCGCATCTCGCGCGCCCTCATGCAGCGCGATCTCGATCTGCCGGTCTATGTCGTCGACAACTATGCGGGCCTGGTCCAGGCCTGGGCCGAGGGCGCGGCCTGGGGCCAGATCATCGAGCGCTCGGGCATCGAGGAAGGCCTCCTCGTTCGCCACATCCGACAGGTCATCGACCTCATCGAGCAGTTTCGCGAGGTTCCGGGCATGCCCGAGACTTTCCGGGAACGCGCGCGCGAGGCGGCGTTTCTACTCGACCGCGACCTCGTCAAAGAAGTCTTCTAGGGGGGAAGGTCCGGGCGGGACGCCCAGCGGCTTACGTCCTCGAGCTCGTGGCTCACGTACTTCCAGTACGCTTCGCCCCGGTCTCTGCGGGCGCGCTCGCTGCTCGCCTCCGCCCGGACCGTCCCCTCCGAATTTTTTGGGGCGGGCGGACCTCTGGTCCTTGCCCCCCTTTCCTTGGTTTCCGCGTGGGTTCCTGGTTCGGTGGGACGGGTTGAATCAGCCCTGGGCGTCGAGCCAGGCGTCGAGTTCGGCCGGGGTGTTCAGATCGAACAGGGCGGCCCCCAGGGCCTCGAGCTTCTCGACGGAGAGGGTCTCGAGCCGGCAGTTCAGGGCCGTGTCGGGCATGCCGAACTTGCGGGCGAGCAGGCGCCGGGCGAAGCGGACGGCTTCTCGTGTTTCGCCATGCGAGACCCCACGGGCTTCGCCTTCGGCCCTGCCTTCGGCCAGGGCTTCTGCCTTCATTCGCTCTTGCATCTCCCAGGCATACGAGCCAGGCAGGGGCTTGATTTTGGCGAGAATCGAATCGAACATGGGGTCCTCCAGCAACTTCTTCGCCTGATCCGAATCTACCACGAAGGTGACCAGATTCAGCATGGCAGGCAAGATCTCCGCAAGGTCGGGGTGAGCGTTCATCTCCTGGATCAACCTTCGCACATTGGCCGCCTCGAGACCTCCTCTGGCGAACAGGGCGAAAGGCCACCACGGACCGTCCAGACCGCTCGTCAGGAGTTCCCTGGCCTCGAACCCGGGCAGCACGATCTCGTGAGGTGGCCGGCGAGAACGGTGAGTCGTTCGGGCAGCGCGGAATCGGGATCGCTCTGGATTTCCACGACCAGAAGAAAGTCGCCGGTGTCAGGGTGCGTCACCCGCACGATGAGGTCCGGGGTCATGGGGATGATCTGGTTTTCGAGGGTAACGGGCTCGAGGGCCCGGGCATCGGGACGACCCGTGAAGTGACGTGCCAGGGCTCCCCCGAGGTGCTTCAGGATGGCCCTGGAAAGCTGGTCCTTGTGGTTCCGGGGAGGTGGTTTTGTCATGACCATATTATATCATATTTGACCATGCATCGGGAGCGGGTAGGCACGGTCAGGCCAAGCCGTGAAGAATTCGCCGTGCTCTCCGGTCGGCAGCCCAGTCGGCCCTCGAAACAGCCTGCCCGTGGGTCCGGTGGTATCATCATTCCTTGAACGTGTCTTTTCCGGATTTTTACCGAAATCACGCAAGTCTGGACCCGAGATCGGGCAAATACTGGTAACGGCACGCTAACCACCCGGAGGTTCTGATGTCCACCCTTCGCAAGCAACTCGCAGTTCTGGTCCTGGGCGCGGCGCTCACGCTCGGCACCTCGGCATGTGGAAACTCGGACACGGGCATCATCGATCCCAACGATCCGAGCTATAACCCGGGTGGCGGTGGTTCGACCGATCCATACAACCCCGGCGGTGGTGGCTACAATCCTGCCCCGAGTCCCGGTGGTGGCGGCATTTTCAACCCTGGCGGTGGCGGCGGTCAGATGCCCGTCCAGATCAATGCCTCGGTCTCCGAGAAGAAGACCAGCGGCATCCTCTTCTGGAAGAAGTTGAGTCAGGTCACCATCCAGCTCCAGAATCCCTCGACCCAGAACGTTTCCGGCCGAGTGACCATCACCTTCACCAAGAAGGGCAGCCAGGTCGAGACTCAGGATCAGCCTTTCACGCTTGCCGGTGGCCAGTCCACGACCCTCACCATCAAACCGACCAAGAGTTCCGACGACGCCGTGGCCACGGCTCAGACGGACACCCCGGGTACCGGTTCCGGTGGTTACCCTGGTGGCGGTGGTTACGGCAGCGGCACCGGCACCGGTTATGGCAGCGGCACCGGGTATGGCAGTGGTACCGGGTCGGGTTACAGCAACTATCCCAGTTCGGCACGCTGAGCTGTTTTCAGCCAGGGCCCCGGAGTGAACCTCCGGGGCTCGTTTCTTGTTCAAAAGCCCCATCATTGCTAGCATGCAGGTACAGGTCCCCTGCAGGAGCCCTACTTGACCGCCTTCGCGCAATCCTCTTCCGGTAAATTGCTGAGTCAGCTCGGTCAGTTCACCCGCTTCGCCGGTGAGCTGGCTTTCCTTGCTTTCCGGCCACCGTACTATCTCGGTCAAGCGAGGGACGCTTTCCAGGCCGTCGCCTTCCAGTGCCTCGTCCCGGTCCTCTCCATCATGACGGCCGTCGGCATGATCAGCGCTCTCCAGGGCCTTTCCGTCATGCGCATCTTCGGTGCCGAGCATGTCCTGAGCAGCCTGCTCGCCGAATCCATCCTCCGCGAACTCGCACCCACGCTTTCTTGCATCATGATTGCGGCCCAGGCCGGTACGGCGATCGCCGGCGAGATCGGCACCATGCGCGTCAAGGAAGAGATCGACGCCCTCGCCGTCATGGCCGTCCCCCCCAAGAAGTTCGTGGTCGTCCCGCGCCTGATGGCCCTCGTCCTCGCATGCCCCGCCATCACGCTATTCGGTTCGGCCGCAGGCATGCTGGGGGGCTTTCTCGTGGCCGTCCTTCTCAAGGGCGTCACGAAGGGCGTCTTCGTGGCCAACCTCCTCGACTTCGTCCGCATGAGTGTCCTGATGGGTGGCATCGTCAAGAGTGTCGTCTTCGGCCTGCTCATCGGTCTCATCGCCTGCTTCTATGGCTTCCACGTCACGGGCGGCGCCCAGGGTGTCGGACAGGCCGCCAACCGTACCGTCGTTCACTCGATCGTGGCGATCGCCATCTTCAACTACTTCATCACCTCGTTCTGGGTGAGGATCTTCGGATGAAGCGTCCTCTTCCTCTCCAGGTCCTCACGCTCGTCGCCGCCATCGGTCACTGGGTGCGTTTCAGTTTCAAGATCGTCGCATCGGGCCTTACCCGGCGCCCCGACCCGCGCCTGGTCCTCGAGCAGATGATCAAGATCGGCCTCGAGAGCTTCCCCGTCATCATGGCCATCTGCGTGTTCGTGGGCTCGAACGTCGTCCTCGTGGGCTACTTCGTGTTCAAGCGCTTCGGTGGTCAGGACATGGTCGGGGCATACTCCGGTCTGATGTGCCTTCGCGAGATGGCTCCCATCATCGTCGGTGCCATGATGGCCGCCAAGCCCGGCACTGACATGACGGCCACCATCGCCACCATGCGCATCAAAGAGCAGATCGACGCCCTCGAGGTCATGGCCGTCAACCCGTTCTGGTTCCTGATGCTCCCGCGATTCGTGGCCTTCGTCCTCGTCGCGCCTGCCCTCATCGTCTTTGCTGCCATGACGGCCATCTTCTCGGGTTACCTCGTCGCCGTGTTTCAGCTCGGGGTCAACGGGGGGGCCTTCGTGGCCGACGTCACCCGTTACCTGCAATACAGCGACCTCATCGCCGCGATGGTCAAGGGTTGCTCGTTCGCGATCCTGACCTGCCTCGTGGCCTGCTTCTTCGGTTATCACTCGGCTCCCGGGCCGAGCGGCGTGAGCCAGGCGATCAACCGCACGGTCGTCGTCATCGCCACGCTCATCGTCATCATCAACTACTTCATGTCGGAGGTCCTGTTTGGCTGACCAGACATCCGCGCCCACCTCGCTCATCCGGGGAGGTCCGGTTCCGGAAGACACCATCGTCTCGTTCCGGAACGTGGTCAAGAGCTTCGGTCGCCAGACCGTCCTCGATGACGTCACGCTCGACATCCCTCGTGGGCAGACGACCGTCATCATCGGCCCGTCGGGTACTGGCAAGAGCGTCTTCATCAAGCTGCTGGTCGGTCTCCTGCGCCCCGAGCGCGGCCAGATCCTCGTCGGCGGCGAGGACATCACCCGTATGCGGGAACGCCAGCTCTACGACGTGCGCAAGAAATTCGGGATGCTCTTCCAGGACGGGGCCCTCTTCGACAGCATGAACGTAGCGGACAACGTGGCCTTCCCGCTCCGGCAGCACACCCGTAAGACCGAGTCTCAGATCCGGGACATCGTCGCGGCCAAGCTCGCCCAGGTGGGCCTCCCCAACGTCGAGCACAAGTTCCCGTCCGAACTCTCGGG
>JBEIFE010000188.1:0-4675 GCA_040382575.1 Candidatus Sericytochromatia bacterium | reverse complement strand
CGCAATTCAGGACGCTGTTCACAGACGGTGGACCAGGTCGATCCACTGTCGAACCACACATCCATGATGTCTGCTTCCTTGCGGAACGATTTTCCGCCGCAATGCGCGCAGGTCGTGCCTTCGGGCAGGATCTCGTGGGCCTCGAGGCGCCACCAGGCATCCGCGCCATCACGTTCGAAGAGCCGAGCCACCGCGTCGACCGACGCAGGGGTGAGCAAGGGCTCGTCATCGTGCTGACAATAGAACACGGGAATCGGAACGCCCCAGGTGCGCTGACGGCTGATACACCAGTCGGTCCGGCCAGCCACCATGTGGGTGATACGGGTCTCCCCGGAAGCAGGAAGCCACCGCACGTTCCGGATCGCCTCGAGCGCCTGCTCGCGGAATCCGTCGATGGAGGCGAACCATTGCTCGGTGGCCCGCAGGATGACAGGCTGCTTGTCGCGCCAGCAGTGGGCGACCGAGTGCGAGATCTGGGTTTCGTGAACCAGGAAGCCGTCCGTCCGGAGCCGTTCGATGATCACGGGATTGGCTTCGCGGTAGGCCTTGCCCTGCAACCAGTCGGCGACCTCCCCCGTGAAGCGGCCACGGTCGTCCAGCGGCGCCAGAATCTCGAGGCCGGCCGACAGGCCGGCGAGATAGTCCTCCATGCCGTGTCCAGGTGCCGTGTGGACCAGACCCGAACCGGCGTCCGTCGTGACATGGTCAGCCACGATGACGGGCGAGACGCGATCGGCCCAGACATGGCGGTAGGTGCTGCCTGCCAGTGCCTGGCCCGAGAATGCAGTGCCAACAGGCGTCAATGCGACGCCGAGGTCGTTCTCCAGCGCGGTAAGCCGGTCGACTGCGACCACGAGCAGGTCGTGTTCGGGGGCCGCGACGAGGGTGTAAGCGATCTCGTTCCCCACGGCGATCGCCAGGTTGGCGGGGAGTGTCCAGGGAGTCGTCGTCCAGATGACGAGCGACACCGTCCTTGCATCCGTCTCCAGGAAGGATCGAATTTCAGGAACATCGGAACTCATCATCGGGAACCGGACCGTGATGGCGGGATCTTTGGCCTCTGCATACTCGATCTCGGCCTCGGCCAGGGCCGTCTGGTCCAGCGTGCACCAGTAGACGGGCTTCTTGCCCTTGTAGATGTGGCCGCGGGCCGCCATTTCACCGAAGATGCGAATTTGCTGGGCCTCGAAGGCGGGGTCCAGGGTCACGTACGGATGGTCCCAGTCTCCCACGCCGCCCAGACGCATGAAGTGATGCTTCTGCATATCGATGGACCGCACCGCGAACTCGCGGCTGACGCGCCGGACCTCGAGCGGAGACATGTCCTGATGGCGCGCCTTCAGTTCCTTGAGCGCGGCGACCTCGGTCGGGAGACCGTGGGTGTCGTAGCCCGGCACGAAGGGTGCGCGATGACCGGACAGCATCCGGTATTTGACCACGAGGTCCTTGAGTGTTTTGTTCAGCGCGTGGCCGATGTGGATGGCGCCCGAACTGGAGTACGGTGGCCCGTCATGCAGGATGAACAGCGGTGCATCTTCTCGTCGTTCGAGCATGCGCTCGTAAAGACCGAGTTCGCGCCAGAAATTCTGGATCTCGGGTTCCCGGCTGGCGCTGTTCGCACGCATCGGGAAGTCGGTCCGGGGCAGGTTGACGGAATCTTTGTATTCCACGGGTTCCTCGCGATGGACGGCACCCCCATGATACGCGATCCGGCGGGCCATGCCAAAAGCCGGGCTCCCGCAGGAGCCCGGCTTGAATGGCGAGGGGGATTCGAGTCTATCAGGGCCGACGGCCACCCCGGAGGAACTCGGGAATGTCGAGGCCGCCCTCAGCTGTCTGGCCGTTGGGGCTGGCAGGGGCGATCGGTTGCCGGAAGGAAGAGGCCGGTCGAAGCGTGGAACCCAGGCCACTCTGGATGGCGGGCGACGATTTGACGGCAGGCACGGTCGTCTCGGCAGCCTGAGCCGCATGTTCGAAGCCGGTGGCGATCACCGTGATGCGGAACTCGCCCTGGAGGCGCTCATCGATGACGGCACCTGAGATGATATTGGCATCCGGATGCACGTACTTCTGGATGAGTTCGGAGGCCTCGGTGACCTCATTGAGCGTGAGGTCGCTGCCGCCGCTGACGTAGACGATGACACCCTGGGCGCCCTGGACGGAGGTCTCGAGCAGGGGGCTGCTGATCGCGATGTTGGCCGCCTCGACGGCCCGGCCTTCGCCGGTCGCGGTGCCGACACCCATCATCGCAGAACCCGACTTCTCCATGATGGACTTCACGTCCGCGAAGTCGACATTGATCAGGCCAGGGATGGTGATGATGTTCGAGATGCCCTGGACGCCCTGACGCAGGACCCCGTCAGCCACCACGAGTGCATCCTGCATGGAGGCCTTCTTGTCGACGACCTGGAGGATCTTGTCGTTGGGGATAATGATCAGCGCGTCGACGTTCTCTTTCAGGGCCTTGATGCCTTCATCGGCCTGCGTCTTGCGGCGCTTGCCCTCGAAGCCGAAGGGACGGGTCACGACTCCGACGGTCAAGGCGCCGATCTGGCGCGCGATCTGGGCGACGACAGGTGCAGCTCCGGTGCCGGTGCCACCCCCCATGCCTGCCGTCACGAAGACCATGTCGGCCCCGTTGAGGGCGGCCATGATCTCGTCACGGCTTTCCTCGGCTGCCTTCTCACCGATACTGGGGTTGCCTCCCGCTCCCAGTCCGCGGGTCAGCTTGGAGCCGATCTGCAGTCGACGCTCCGAATGGGCGAGAGCGAGCGCCTGGCTGTCCGTGTTCATGGTCCAGAACTCGACGCCTGACACCCCGGCCGCGATCATCCGGTTGACGGCATTGGAACCGCCTCCGCCGACGCCTATGACCTTGATATCCGCACTCAGCCCCGCGGTCTCGGTGATTTCGAACACTGCGTGGTTCCTATCGCCTTCCTAAAATTTCCAGAAGCGGCCCAGTAACAGTCGCCGGATCCTTGCGAGATTCTCGAAGATACGCACCCCGAAGACGACGATGGCCGCAAGGTACAGATCAATTCCAAGCTGATCGCCCAGATATGTCAAGCCTGCAGCCATGAGCGTGTTGGCCGTGAAGCCACTCACGAAGGCTGCAAGTCCGAATTTTTCCTCGAGTCCCGACCGCATTCCGCCAAAGCCCGTATCCAGAGCTGCCAGCAGTGCGACGGCAAAATACTTCGAGTAGACCTGGGGGATGCTCAGGGGGGCCAGGCTCCCCACGATCATGCCGATCGCGAGTCCGGCCAGGGTCACGATGACGCCCATGATGTCAGATGCTCTCCGTCGCATTCGCGACGGGGCTCGCGAATCGGTAGGTGGTGCTGCCTGCGTAAGCAGGGATGGTCACGTTCGCCTTGCGGGTGAGCGTGACGCGGATACCGTAGAACTCCAGGTACTCGAGAATGCCTCCCCTGAGCTTGAGGGCGCCGGTCATGAGCTCCGGGTTTCCGATCGCGCGTATGACGAATGGGGGGGAGATGCGAGACTGATTGATCAGGATGGTCGATCCCGCACAGGTGATCTCGCTCGTATCCACCAGGCGCTGATCATTGACGGAGACCACCTCGGCACCGCCGGCCCGCAGTTCGTTCACGAGACGTAGCAGGTCATCGTTGTGCACGATGGCGCTGTTGGGATCTTCTCCCGAAGTGAGCGGTTTGCTGGAGTCCTGGATGAGGATCTCGAGCCCCTGGCCGCGGACTGCTGTGACGCCCACCATGATGCCCGTGTCACGGGCAGGGACGGCCGTCTTGCTACGCAGGACCTTCACCTCACGCTCCAGGCCTGCCTTGGCTTCCTCGGCGGCCTTGAGCAGCTGGACCAGGTCTTCGATGCGACGACTCGGCATCGCTTTCTGGTAAGTCAGCTGGTTCCGGAACTGGGTGGTGATGAGGTACCCGATGAGCATCGAGACCAGGGCGACAGGGAGTTGCCAGTTGCGATTCATCGTTCCCGGTGGACTGGGCTGGGGCGGGGGGTGGGGCGCACAGGTCGAACGCTTGGCGCGTCTGGTAACTGCACGTCGATGTATTCTAGCCGTTTTCCACCCTGCCGTGCCAGATCCCACACCGTCCGGTAAGCCATCCATTTGGCCGGGATGTCCGTCGGGGCGCCCAGGTTGACGGTGACTCCCTCGAGCCGTATCTTCCAGCTCTCGGTAGCCGTTGTGTCCAGTTCACCGGTTCGTTCTGCAGGCCAGCGTTCCAGGATCTCCCGGTAGGCTTTCTGTTCACGGGCTTTCCAGGAATCGGTCGCCAGGTGCACGCCGAGTGGCAGGGGGTTGGCTATCCAGGATGGATCCATCCTGAAGACCCGTCCCTCGCCGTCAAGGAACCATCCTGCCAGTGCTCCTGTAGCCCGGGATCTCGGGTCCCGTTCCGTGACTTTCACCTCGAGACGGGCAGGAAACAGCCATCGGCGGATCTCGGCGTCCTCCACCGCGTCGAGTTCACGCAGGTCCGCTCTCATCCCGGCGACGTCAAGCGCATGGAGCGGTTTTCCCCTGTGCGGGAGCAGGCGAGCAGCGATCGCCGCCTGATGCACCCGTCGCAGGCCCGTGATCCGGATCTCGCCGTCCCATGTCCATTGCGGCATCATCCAGATGGCCACCAGCAATCCCCCGATCACGAAGGCCTCGGCCAGCTGAAAGGGT
>JBEIFE010000187.1:0-4689 GCA_040382575.1 Candidatus Sericytochromatia bacterium | reverse complement strand
CCTCGAGCATCGCCGGCAAGGGGCTGTCTTCACCCCCGAGATCGACCACGAGCACCCGTCCACCTTCTCGCAGCAGGGAGATGGCGAGTGCCGTGGTCACGGCGGCCGTCGACGTCTGAGGGGTTGGCCCCGTGACGGCGATCTCGCGGGTGAGCTGTCCGCCGGTTTTCGACAGCCGCTGGAAGAAGTGGGAAAGCGCCTGGCAGGGCGGACTCAGCCATTCCATGAATTTCCCGCCCTGTCCCAGGCTGGCCGGCAAGATGCCCAGGACCGGGACGCCCTGGTGAGCGGGCAGAGATATGGGGTTCTTGCGCCGCCGCAAGAACAAAGCTCCCGCCAGCAGCATCGCACCGGCCGCCAGCCCCACGGGAAGCAGACGCTTCAAGAGCATGTCAAGGTCTGACCCGGAATCCCGCGCAAGCACCGGCATCTCGGGCTGTTCGACGGTCAGCGACCGTTCCAGACCCGAGGCCCGGATCTCCTTGACGACCTGTGCTTCCAGGGCAGCATGGACGCGGAGCGTATCGTTCCCGCTGGCCTCCACCTCGGCACGGACGATGACGCCATCCGGGACGGGATCGATGGCGATGAGCTGGAGACGTGGACGCAGATCCACCGGAACCGCCTGAAAAAGACCGGGAAGCCAGGCCATCTGGGCTTCTTCTGTCCACAGGGCCGAGGGCGCAGGCGCAGGGCTTGCCAGTCGCTTCACCCGGATCTCCGTGCCGAGAGCGTGCGCCGGGGAAGCCAGGGCCAGGACCGTGAGGTAGCCCACGAGGACGATGAAACCCTTCATGGGGTCATACCAGTGCCCTGGCTCCCGCTTCCTGGCCGAGCAACTGCGCCTTGTCCGTCCGCTCCCAGGGAAGGTCGAGGTCGGTCCGTCCGAAGTGCCCGTATGCAGCCGTCTGGCGATAAATGGGGCGCCGCAGATCGAGCGAGCGAATGATGCCGGCAGGACGAAGGTCGAAGTGCTTCTTGACGAGTTCTTCGATGAGTCTTTCGTCGACCCGCGCGGTCCCCTGACAGTCGATCATCACCGAGGTGGGACGTGCCACGCCGATGGCGTAGCTGACCTGGACCTCGCACCGGTCGGCCAGGCCTGCGGCCACGACGTTCTTGGCCACGTACCGGGCCGCATAGGCAGCCGAACGATCCACCTTGGTGGGGTCCTTGCCCGAGAAGGCTCCCCCACCATGCCGCGCATAGCCACCGTAGGTGTCGACGATGATCTTGCGGCCCGTCAGGCCTGCATCACCCATCGGACCGCCCACGACGAAGCGACCGCTCGGATTCACGAGGATCCGGGTCCCGTCCATCAGGTCGGCGGGCACCACCTCGCGGATGACATGCTCGAGCACGTCCGCCTCGATCTGGGGCTGCTCGACATCCTGGGAGTGCTGGGTGGAAATCAGGATGGTGTCCACCCGGACGGGGCGGTTACCTTCATATTCGACCGTGACCTGCGTCTTGCCATCTGGCCGGAGATAGGGGAGAACTCCCGACTTGCGGACCTCGGTGAGGCGCCGTGCCAGGCGGTGAGCCAGCGAGATGGGAAGGGGCATCAGCTCCGGGGTCTCATTGCAGGCATATCCGAACATGAGCCCCTGGTCACCGGCACCGATGGAATCGATCTTCGCATCGAGTTCACTTCCGCTGAGACCGCCGCGCACTTCCCAGGCATGGTCCACCGCATCGGCGATGTCCGGGCTCTGCTTACCTATGGCGAGCAGGACGCCAGCCGTCTCGGCATCGAAGCCGAATTTAGCGCGCGTGTATCCGATTTCCGCCACGGTCTTGCGCACGAGATCCGCGATGTCCAGCTGTGCCGTGGTGGTGATCTCACCTGAAACCAGCACGAGTCCCGTGGTCACGGTGGTCTCGCAGGCCACACGGCCCATGGGGTCCTGGGCAAGAATCGCGTCCAAGACAGCGTCCGAGATCTGGTCGCAGATCTTGTCGGGATGGCCTTCCGTGACGGATTCGGAGGTGAAAAGTCTGCGGAGTGCGGTCATGCGGATTCCTTGCAGGTCCCGGACGACGGCTGGCGCCATCCCGGGTGTGACGGGCGACACTTCGGGCGAATATCTCTGCATAGCACGCTCGTCATGGTGCCGTCAATCCAACTGTCATGGCCGTCTTCCGGGTCATGCTAGACTGGTGGCGTTTCTCGAAAGGACCCTTCCGTGCCGACGCTGTTCGCTCCGGACCTCGAACCCCATCTTCAAACGGCTCAACGGCTCCATGCGGAAGCGCGCGTCATCGATGCCCATGCCGACACCCTCGACCGGGTATTCAACGAGGGACATGGGTTCATCGACGCTTGCGATGATTTTCATATTGACTTGCCGCGCTTGCGGGCCACGGGGGTGAACCTCCAGCTCCTCTCCTTGTGGTGCCCGACCGAACTCACCGGCGACCAGGCCCTCGTGCGCAGCCTTTCGATGATTTCCGCGTTCGAACGGATGCGTCGTGATTCGCTCGACGTCCGTCTCGTGTCCCGGGTCCGCGACATCGCCCCGGATCGCCCCGGTTTCGCCTTCTCGTTCGAGGGGGCCGAACCCCTGGGAGCAGACCTGGGTAGGCTCGAGGTCTTTCACCGCCTCGGCCTGCGCATGATCGGCCTCACATGGAATGGTCGAAATGCCTTCGCGGATGGACAGCGCGTCGGCGATCGCCCCGGAGGACTCACCCGGCTTGGTCACGAACTCGTCGATCGCATGCAGTCGCTCGGGATCGTGCTCGATCTGGCGCACATCGCCGAGCCCGGTTTCTGGGACGCCATCCGGGACCATGCCGGTCCCAAGGTCGTCTCCCATGCCAATGCGGCGAGGCTCCATCCCCACGTCCGGAATCTCACGGACGAGATGCTCGAGGCGATCGCCGCGAGCGGTGGCGACGTGGGAGTGACCTTCGTTCCCGGGTTCCTCGGGACCGAGGACGTGGATGTGGGAACCGTCGCTGACCACATCGAGCACATGTGGCATGTCATGGGGGACGAGCACGTGGGCCTGGGCTCTGACTTCGACGGCATCACCCGCACACCTGCGGGCCTGGGCCATCTGGGAGAACTGCCCCACCTGACGGCTGAATTGCTGCGCAGGGGGCATCGCGAGGAGCGCATCGTCCGCTTGCTCGGTGAAAACTGGGCCCGGGTCTTCCGGGCCGTCTGGGGCTCCTGAGGCCGGGGAAGGTCGGGTCGAACATGTCAGCGAAAAGGGTCGCGATCGTCTGGGGCGGAGAGTCCTCCGAGCGAGAAGTGTCGGGCTGGTCGGCAGGGATGGTGCGGGAGCACCTCGATCCGGTCCGGTTTCCGGCCGAACGGGTGGATCTGTCCGAGATCGGCCCCGGCAAGCACTGGGATCTCACCGCACTAAAGGAACGCTTCGACGTGGCCTTCCTGGTCTGTCATGGTGGCGCAGGCGAAGACGGCACGCTCCAGGGTCTACTCGATCTCATCGGTCTGCCTTACACCGGCTCGGGCGTGCTGGCCTCTGCCCTCGCGATGAACAAGCTCCGGACCAAGCAGGTCCTGCGCCAGGTCGGTCTACCGACTCCGGACTGGGAAGGCATCGACCTCCGGCACGTCGACGAGGCGGCGATCGCCACCTGGAAAGACCGGCTCGGTGAGACACTCGGGTATCCCCTCGTGTTGAAGGCGGATCACCAGGGCTCGAGCGTCAGTATCGCCATCGTGGCTGATCGCGAGGCACTCGAGCAGGCCTGGCCCGGGGTCGCGTCGCTCGGGCCCGAGATCCTCGCGGAGCGGTTCATTCCCGGGGTCGAGGTCACGGGAGGCGTCGTCGGGGGGCTCCATCTCGAGGCTCTGCCCGTGGTCGAGATCATCCCGGCTTCGGGATGGTTCGATTTCGAGGCCAAGTACCTTTCCCAGGGAACCCAGGAGATCGTGCCCGCGCGCATCGATGCCAGCCTGACGGCCAGGGTGCAAGAACTCGCCGTCGCGGCGCATCGAGCCCTCGGCTGCTGGGGGATGTCGCGCACGGACATGCTGATCGATGCGCAGGGACAGGTCTGGATTCTCGAGACCAACACCTTGCCCGGCATGACGGCCCAGAGTCTCCTACCGCGAGCTGCAAGGGCGGCGGGCTGGACACTGGGTGATCTCTGCGAGCGCCTGATCGAGGCGGCTCTGCAACGTCAGGGACGTGACCGCCTCGGGGCCGCGGCGGTGGGAGGATGATCGCTCTGGCGCCTCTCTTCGTCACGGGTGGCCTCCTGGCGGGCCTGGTTGGCCTGCTCCTCACGGTGCGACGCATCGAGCAGGGATTCTGGCTGCTGTCTGCGGTTTCCCTCTTGCTCGGGGCCTGGCAGGTCATCGCGGAAGGACGGACCGGCGGCTGGCTGACCCTGACGTTCATGGCCATCGTGGCTTTCGTCGGCTGCACCATCGAGACCGTTTCAGAGCGTCTGCGCTGGACGCGGGGGTACGTGAGTCAGCAGGATGTCATGGCGGCGCTCGTGGGCGGCATGATCGCGCTTTTCCTGCTTTCGGGCCCGATGGCCATGATTCTCGGGACCGTTGCCGGCATCGCTGTCGTCCGAATCCGTCAGGCAAGGGGAGCCGTGAGAGCCTTCTTTCGCGAGACCTTCAGGACCGCATATGCCATGCTCGGTGCTGCTGCGCTCCGGGTTTTGCTCGGGGTCATCCTGCTCGAGAGCCTGCTCCGG
>JBEIFE010000186.1:0-4690 GCA_040382575.1 Candidatus Sericytochromatia bacterium | reverse complement strand
CATCGCCCGGTTGAGCGCCTCGTCCACAGCCAGACGAAGGATGCTGCGGACACTCTGTCCCGTCTCGCGAGCCACCTCGAGCGCATCACAGAGTTCGGGAACCAGACGCACGGCCGTCCCCGCCTCACGATGGACGGCCAGACGGACGGGTCCACCCGGTGTCGGCACGGAAAGACGCTCGAATTCGATCGTCTCACGCTGAACCCAGGTCGTCCGGACCCCCATGACTCCGATATCCTCGATGAGACAGGCGCGGAGCGCCCGCTCGTGGGCCGGATCGCAACGAAGCGACATGCGGATGCCCCCCCGTGGAGCAGGCGGATGCATGAAGACGTCATCGGCGCCCGCAGCCAGGCATGAGATGCGGACGCGAGCCAGATCACCCTCCCATCCCGGAGGTAAGGACGTTTCGAGAACAGCCACGGTACCGCTGGCGCTTCGCTCCACTTCCAAGCCAAGCCAGGCCCGCACCCCCCCGTCCGACGAAACCAGCCCGCAACCCGAGGCCACGATCTGCATCGAGGGGAAACTGCCCGCCTGAGCCCCCAGGGACCGGAGCACCCAGAGCGCTGCCGGATCACAAGGCACGCAAGACACGGGCCGCATCTCCCAGCCATGGAGCCATCGAGCAGCCCATTGCGGGAGGGTGGACGGATCGAGGGCCACGGGGGTAAGGCGGATCCGCGTGACACCGAGCTGACCGATGGCGAGGAGAATGGCCAGGGCCAGCACAACGGGACGTTCCGGCTCGAAGACGGGGGCGTGCAGCCCGAGGAGCAAGCGTGCAGCATGCGCACGGAGGGATCCCTGCCAGGGCGATCGCCGGATTGCCCGGACGATGGAGGGGATGTCTCGACGATCCGGACCGGCATCGCAGATCACCCGGAGGCCAAGAGGGTGAGAGGGTTCGAGACGCAAGCCGAGGTGGCCGACGACTGGCTCGAGATCGGAGACGAGACGCTCCGGATCGACGCCAGCATCGAAGAGCGAGGCCAGGATCGCCTCGAGCGAGACCCCACGCGACACATCGAGCAACAGCGTGTTCATCGACGACCTCCTCCGTACCGTCGATGATGTCCGGTGACTGAACAACCGTCTGTGACGGGGCTCAACCCTTTCGGTTGTCGCGGAGGGCCCGTTCGAAGACGCGATACACCAGGAACAGCGAGACACCGAGGACGAGCAAGCCAAGATCCGCTACCGGATGGACCACGATGGCCGGGGCAACACCGAGGTGATACAGGATGATCGCGAGTTCCCGGACGGTCAGAGCGCCGGCCCCCACCAGGAACCAGTCCACGACTCCCGAGAGCGGAAACGGGTCGAGACGACGCAGCAGGCGATCTCGGATGAGGGCCCCGATCGAGACGGCACTGAAAGAAAGGAAGAAGGTGAAAAAATTGAGGACCAGGGCGAAACCTCGCCAGGCCTCGAGGGGAACGAAGCTTTCCATGGTGATTCCGTTTCGATCAGGACGGGACGAGGACGAGGGCGTTGCTCACCGGTCTCTCCGCCCCGTCTGACGGACGATTGACCAGGTTACCGCGCACCACCATGGCGGTGGAACCACCGCCGTCGAGGTTGATGGCCTCCACGGCCCCCAGCTCGCGCATGAACCGGGCCAGCTCGTAGAGGGTCATTCCGACACTGGCTGCCTGGCGACCATCGACCGTGACGAGGACGACCCCGGTATCACCGGCATAGCCGACTGCCGTGCGCGGCGCACGCCCCCTGGCGATGTCCGCCTGGAAACGTTCCTGCTGAGCCGTGACCAGAACCTTGCCCCGCTGGACGAGCGTGGGCCCACCGCCCACCGCACACTGGACCCCGAGCCAGACATCCGAGAGCTGTGCAAAGACCACGGCGCGCTGACCGATCCGGACATGGCTCAGCATCTCGCGCAAGGCCGTGCCCTGGACCGAGATCACGTAGCCATCGAGTGGAATGACGCTGTTACCGGTGTTGATGGCCTCGATGGTCCCGTCGGGCGCCACGACCACCTCGCGCCGACTGGGATCGGGAATCGAGCCGGTCCGGGAAGCCCAGTGCGAGGTGTACAGGACGGTCTGATCGCGGACGGGTGGACGATTGACGGCGGTGACGGCAAAGAGATGGCCGTTCGAAAGTCGAATGGCCGCCTTGAGACGCGCGTTGTCGACGAAACAGGAGCCGTCGTAACGCACACCGAAAACGGATCGGTTCAGAAAACTGGAATGGATGACCTGACCGTCCTGGACGATGAGACCGACGGGATCACCGCGCTTGGGCGTGAAGAACGTACCGTTGATGGCGGCGATCGCGCCGGCCTGTCGGGAAAGGTCGGACACCCGCATCAGACCGAATCCGCGCTGGGAGCGCGCAAGTTGCGGGCGTATACCGACCTTTCGCAGGTCGGCCCGTATCACTCCGATCGACATTGGACCTGCCTGGCTCCAGCGAAGCACCCGCTGAAAGGTCACCCCATCGGTGATGGCGACGGTCCGATGCCGCGTGATGACATCCGGCATGAAAAAGTCGAAGTGATCGGGATGGAAGGTTCCGGTGATGGCGTAGGGAAAACGCCACCGAGCGATGATCCGGACATATGCCCCATCCTGCATGATGCTGACGGTCTTGATGGGGCCGCGCGTGAGCGACTTGAGCACCGAATTCTTGACCCGGTTGGAAACCTGGATGTCCCACCGGACCCCATCGATGAGCGGAACCTTGCGAACCAACCGCGGTGATTGAAGCCTGACCCGGAAACGGACCCCGTTCTCCGACGTGAACGTGGACCAGGTCTCGGCAGACGCAGGCCCCGCCGAGATGGCCCAAGCGCCCATCACCAGCAGTGGAATCCAGCGCCAGAACAAGGAATGACCGCCCTTCGATCGCCAGGAGTACCATACCCGGCAGGAGGGCACGATCATCGGATCACGGGAACACCTTTGCGGTGGCCCCGGTCACGGCCAGAGCCCCCCTCATGAAGCCGAGACCTCGAGTGCCTCGAGAAGGGACTGCAAGCCTTCGGGACGGACCGTCTCGAGCACGATGTCACGCGTGAGTCCGAGAACACTGGCCAGTCGATCGGCCCGCTGGAGATGTTCACGCAGCCGCCGCTGGTAAGCGAGTGCTGCCGGAGCTTCATCGGGCGCGAAGCGGATGCAGGCTTCCTCGATGCAGCAACCGATCGATTCAGCCAGCTCGGTGTAGAGCTGCTCGTAAGTCAAACCCAGGCCCGGAACCTCGAACGTGAAGAGCTTGCGCATCCAGGAACCTCCAACCGGTCTGGTGATACACGAGCATCACCTGGTCTTAAATATACATTAACCTTCATAGATCGGCAGATGGTGAAACTTGCGTGAAACGGGCCCAGTCACCGCTGGGTTCCATGACGCTGACGGCCTTGATGACCCGCTCATCTTGACCCGTCTCGAGACAGAGACCCAGCGAAGGCGCCACGAGAAGCCCGGAACCGGCACGCAGGTCAGGGAAACGGGTGGACCAGTCAGACGGGGATGAACGGAGCGAGAGACCGGCGCATTGCCACCCGGTCCCCACGGCTCTGATCCGGACCAGGCGACCTCTGGCCACGGTCACATCGAGACCGAGATTTCGCCATGCCAGCAGGCGGGTATCGGGAAAGGGCGACTCGACATGCTCTGGCTGGCCGAGAATCGCCACGACACGGACTTCGCTCATCGAAAGATCGAGAGGACCGACGCGAACCCCCGGAACCACCTGCCGATCGAACAGAGACGACAGGGTAAGCGGTCCTGACGGATCGGGTTCACTCGAGGCCATGGCCGGTGAAGCATACAGGGCTGGGAGGCCAAGGACCAGAGTGGCCAGGAATCGCTTCAGCACGGCAACCTCCACGGAATACGCTCAACTGTCGACGCTGAGCTCCTGGACCATCTGCTCGACGAGATCGGTGAGCCGGAGCTGCCGCGGGATCGCGAATCGCAGCAACACGGCATGAACGGGAAAGAATGCCCACCCGGCGCGAGCAAAGAGAATGCACGACTGCTCGGGGGCCGAGCGAACACACCAGTCACCGCCGATAGCGGCTCTGACCCATTCACCCAGCCAGATTCCCCAGTCGAGCGCAAGAGTCGCGAGCTGCTCCTCGGACGGCGCATCGTCCACAAGCATGGCATCGACGATACCATCGAGCAACTCCAGATCTTCATCGTCACCACCGAACGCGACATCGAAGACGGATTCGAGTTCCGACTGAACATCTTCGGCGCGCTCCATCCAGCCGAGAAGGGTCTCGCGGATCGAGGCGTCGACCACGGACGGAGGTCCAAATCGCGTATCGGCGTTGGCCGTGGAAAGCCAGACCGGCAGCGCGTCACGGGGATCGATTTCAGACACCATGGGAATTCCTCGAGGGAAGGACGCGCCAGACCGCCTGTTCGACCGGATCGACCCCCAGATCCGTGAGACACGACAGGGCCTCGCACGAAGTCGAACGACGATCCCAGAGACAGGGACGACACGTCAGGTGGGATACGTGAACCGCCTGATGAGGGGTTCCAGCGGGAACGAGCTTGGCCGGATCGGTGGGGCCAAAGATGGCGACCGTCGGCGTACCGACCGCAACACCGAGGTGCAGAGGCGCAGAATCGACGGATACCAGGACAGAAGCCTCCGCGAGCAAGGCGGCCATCTGCCCGAGAGAGCGTGTCCGGCCGTGAGCGACGAT
>JBEIFE010000185.1:0-4697 GCA_040382575.1 Candidatus Sericytochromatia bacterium | reverse complement strand
TGTATGCCGGCTACCGCCAGGAGCCCGAGGATATCCTATCGACGACCTTCGAAGAGGTCGAGGGATATCAGGAGTTCGTGCTCCTGAAGGATATCCCTTTCGAATCGACGTGTGAGCACCATATGCTGCCCTTCACGGGCACGGCTCACGTGGCTTACCTGCCAGGGGGACACGTCGTCGGCCTTTCCAAGCTCGCCCGGCTCGTGGACTGTTTCTCGAAGCGCCTCCAGATCCAGGAGCGGATGACCCAGTCGATCGCCGACGCCCTCATGCATCACCTCCATGCACGCGGCGCAGCCGTCAAGATCGAGGCGGCTCACGCCTGCATGTCCTGCCGCGGAGTGCGCAAGCACGGTTCCTCGATGGTCACGGTGGCCTTCCACGGTGCCTACTCCGAACCGCGGCACCGCGACGAGTTCCTCGCCCTCACCCGATCCTGATCGCTCGGCTGCAAGCAGACGTTCAGGCAAACCGCCCGTCTCAACTCGCGACGGCCGCGCACACCTGGATCTCCACCCCTATCAGAGCCATCACCTGGACGAGGCGCTCCACCTCTTCCTGGCTCGTGGCGAAATACTGCTGCTGTCCGGCCTGGATGACGTAGTACTGCATCTCTTGCCCCCCTGGACGCTTCCCGAGAGTGATTTCGGCACTTGACTCGGGAGCTGGAGAGAGGATTCGCACGACCGACATGTGACCTTGCTCACATGGTCGAGGGCCGTCCGTGCCTGCTGAAAAAACATCGACGAACGGGTAAGCAGGAGCCGAGGAGATTTGCCGTGACTCGATGCCACCCTGCCCGCCTCGCCCTGTGCGCGGTCATCACCCTGGCGACCTGGGCTTCAGGCCTGCCTCCGCAGGCAGAAGCTCGCCCCGTTCCCACGAGCTGGACGTACACGCGTCGCGGAGCACCGATCGCCAGCCGCGGCGGCATCGTGACGAGCGCCTCGGCAGCGGCCAGCCGGGTCGGATCCCGGATCCTCGAGCAAGGCGGGAATGCCTTCGATGCAGCGGTGGCCGTCCACTTTGCGCTGGCCGTGGCCTTCCCCGAGGCCGGAAACCTCGGCGGAGGCGGGTTCTGGGTGCTGCGCGAGGCATCGGGTTCGACCTGGACCCTCGACGCCCGGGAAGTCGCTCCACGAGGCGCGAGCCGGGACATGTTCCTCGACGCGACGGGACGGGCCACCGACCGGAGCGTCTCCGGGGGGCTGGCCGTGGGGGTGCCCTGTAGCGTCCAGGGCTGCTGGGAGGTGCATCGCCGCCTGGGCAGCCTGCCCTGGGCCCGGTGCCTGGCGCCCGCGATCGAACTGGCCCGTGACGGCGTGACCGTCGATGCTGGTCTCGCCACGTCCTTCCGCCGCTGTGCCGCCCTGCTGGCTCGCCGCCCCGCCACGCGCGACCTGTTCATGCCCCTGGGGAAGCCACTCGTCGAGGGCGATCGCCTCGTTCAGGCCGATCTGGCGCGGACGATCGAGGCGATCGCCGCCGAGGGTCCGGATGCCTTCCATCGCGGCCGCATCGCCCGGGCGATCGCCACCTCGGTCCAGGCCGAGGGCGGCATCCTCGACGAGCAGGACCTGGCCCATGTCCGGGCGGTCTGGCGAGAGCCGCTCCGATTCAGCTACCGGGGCTACCGCTTCACCGCGATGCCGCCCCCGAGTTCGGGCGGTGTGGTGCTCGGGGAGTGCCTGGGCATGCTCGAATCGACCGACGTGCGGGCATCTGGCTTCCATGACCCCGACCTCGTGCACCGCATCGCGGAGGTCGAACGCCGGGCCTTCGCGGATCGGAACACCTACCTCGCCGACCCGGACTTCGTGCCCTTCCCGCTGGCTCGCCTGATGGATCGGGACTATCTGAAGACCCGGGCAGGCACGATCGATCCCGACCGCACCACTCCGGACGCGTCCCATGCAGGGGGGCTGAACGAGCATCTCGAGACGACTCACTTCACGATCGTCGACGAGGCCGGTCACGCCGCCAGCGTGACCACGACGCTGAACGGGTCGTTCGGGACGGGCATCCTGGCCGAGGGAACGGGAGTCTTCCTGAACAACGAGATGGACGACTTCGCGACTCGCCCGGGCTTCCCGAACCAGTTCGGCCTGGTCCAGAGCGAGGCCAATGCCGTGGCGCCCGGCAAGCGCCCCCTCTCGTCGATGTGCCCCGTGATCGCCGAGGATGAGACGGGATCCCTGGCCTTCGCGCTGGGCTCCCCTGGGGGATCGACCATCCCGACCTCCGTTCTCCAGGTGGTCCTGAACATGGTCGATCTCGGCATGGATGCGCGCCAGGCCGTCGAGGCCCCGCGTTTTCACCACCAGGGTCTCCCCGAGCGCCTCGATCTCGAGGCCGGGGGATTCGATGTCGAGACCCGAGAAGCGCTCGTCAGGAAGGGACACGTCCTGTTCGAACGTCCCCTGGGAGACGTTCACCTCGTCAGGCGTCTGCCGGATGGCTCTTTCGAGGGCTGGTCCGACCCGCGCCGGGGAGGACTGGCCGTGAGTGTCACGCCGGGACGAAAGTCCCGCAAGCAGGCGAGCGGTCTCGCCGAACCGGAAGGGAAGTGAGGTCAGGCATGCACGTACTCGTGCTGGGGGCCTCGGGACGGACGGGCACCCGCCTCGTCCAGCAGGCCATCGAGGCCGGACACCGCGTCCGCGCCTGGGTGCGAGACCCGGGACGTCTCACGCTCGACCTGGAAGGTCTCGACCTCCACGTCGGGGACGTGTGTGATCCGGCGGCCTGGACCGGCGCTCTCGAGGGAATCGAGGCCGTGTTCGGCGCTCTGGGTGGGGGCGGACCGGAGGGTCCGGGAGATGTCCGGCACGAAGGCATCCGTCAGGCGATCGCCGCCATGGGCGTCGCGGGAGTCAGACGCCTGCTCGCGGTGGGCGGCGCCGGGGTCCTGCAAGGGCAGAACGGGTTGCTCCGCCAGGAGGGGCCCGGCTTCCCGCCACGCTTCCGAGCCGTGAGTGCCTCGCACGCCCGGGCCTGGCGCCAGATGGCCGAGAGCGACCTCGACTGGACCTTCGTCTGCCCTCCGGACCTGCTCGACACGCCCCCCTCGGGCGATTTCTCCGTCGCGATCGACGTGCTGCCGGAAGGATCCGGTCGGATCTCCCGCGGGGATCTCGCGGCCTTCATGATCGCGGCAGCCGAGGAGAACTCCTTCCGTCACGCAAGGGTCGGGATCAACGGACTCTGAGACCGGGGCGACCAGCTCTGACGCGCTCCCGTGCTAGCATGGGAGGCATGTTCAAGTTGACCAAGCGCGTGAAGTTCGAGGCCGCCCACCGCATCCCGGGGCATCCCGGCAAGTGCGATCGCCTGCACGGCCATACCTACCTCGTCGACATCGAGGTCTCGGGCGAAGACCTCGACGCCCTGGGGATCCTGATCGACTTCGGGGCCCTCAAGGAACTCGAGGCCCTGCTGCCCGACCACACCTACCTCAACGAGACCCTGCCGGGCGTCCTCACGACGGCGGAAGGACTCTCGCGCCACTTCTTCCACCAGTTCCGCGAGCGGATCCCCCAGGTGACGGCCGTGACGGTCCACGAGGGGCCCAACTCCTGGTGCCGCTACGAGGAGTCCGCGCGGTGATCGTCCAGGCGCCGCCGGGGATGCTGCCCGTCAGCGAGATCTTCATGAGCATCCAGGGGGAGGGCCTGCGCACGGGTGTCCCGAGCACGTTCATCCGATTCGTCGGCTGCAACCTGGCCTGTTCCTGGTGCGACACGCCCTACACCTGGCGCGAGGACGTCCTCGATCCTGGCAGGCCCATGACCCCGGAGGCCATCGCCGCCCGGGTCGAGACCCGCGACGTCGTGCGGACGGGCGGCGAGCCGACGCTACACGACCTGGCCAGCCTGCTGGACCACCTGCACGGCCGGTTCGTCACGGTCGAGACCAACGCGACCCGGTACCTCGAAGAGGCGCGCGTGGGGCTCTGGAGCCTCAGCCCCAAGCTGGGTTCGAGCGGGATGCGGCCGAATCGCCGCGTCATCGGCGAGTTCCTGGACCGCGCGACTGACCGGGTTCAGCTCAAGTTCGTGGTGGACGGCCCCGCCGACCTCGATGCCGTCGAGGCCCTGCTGGACGACCTCGCCGTACCGGAATCGATTCCCGTGATCCTGCAGCCGGTGGGGTTCCCGACCGACACGCCGGATCCCTACCTGGAGCGACTGCGCGAGCTCGCGGAAACCCACGTGCTCGCGCGCAGCGCCTGGCGGCAGCGGAACGCCCGCGTGACGCCCCAGCTGCATCGCCTCGTCTGGGGCGATCGCCGGGGCATCTGACGGCCCGACCTCACTTCAGGTCAGCGAAGTCCTTCAGCATCTCGTCGAAGATCGCGCTCCGCAGCGTCTTGTCCCGGGCTCCCTCGTTGGCCTTATCCGTACCGGGCAACTTGAGGTCCGTTCCCAGGCCATCGACCCCGTCGGGCCAGGTCGGGATGTGGAACTTCGACTCGACCAGATCCCGGGTGACCAGATCCGTCGTGAGCCTGGAGTCCTTCTTGAACCCCTTGCCCTGGAGATCCGCTGGCGCGGTGCCGTTCTGGACGGTCAGCCTGGAGCCACCTTCCTTCAGAAATCCCGGGGGAATGAAGACCGATCCGGCCTGATCGACCGTGGGATCCCTGTCGGCCTGATAAACGTGGATGCTCGTTTCCGCAGGCACCTTGATGCCGCGAC
>JBEIFE010000184.1:0-4709 GCA_040382575.1 Candidatus Sericytochromatia bacterium | reverse complement strand
CAGCTCGACAAGCGTCAGGATATCCTTCGTAGAGCCGTCATCGCCTATACGCAGTACCGTGAGGCGTCCGTGACTCTTCAGGATGTCCAGGTCCGCTTCGGGAAATTGTCCACCTTGGGCCTCCAGGAAGCCTGGGATGCCCTTCTGGCGCTCGAGATTCCCAAGCTGCAGGGGCGCCTGTATCCCCTTACCAACCTCTGCGAGACCTTCAAGGACGAGGCACTTCTGGTGGAGCTCTTCCCCCCGATCCGGTGAGTCACCCCTCCGATGTCAAGCCGGTATGGGGAGATGTGCCGCTTTCCGGCTTCGGACCGGGCTCCGGGGGGGCTGGGGGCATCTCGGTTCTGGCGGGCGGTTGCAAGGCGAGGGGATCGAGATCGACGGGCGGCATCGCGACGGGTACGAGTGGGATGGGCCTGCTCTGCGGCGCCTGGCGGCGGCCTCGATAAAGCACGGAGATGATCTTGGCGACCACCTGGAACAGTTCAGGAGGGATCGGCTGGTCGATCTCGCTCTGGTCGTACAGGGCCCTGGCCGTGGGCGGGTCCTCGACGATCAGGATGAAGTTCTGTTCGGCGATGCGGCGGATCTCGAGGGCGAATGCGCCCACGCCCTTGGCGACCACCACGGGGGCCTTCTGTCCTTTTTTGGGTTTATATTCAAGGGCCACCGCATAATGCGTCGGATTGGTGATGACCACGTCAGCGTTCTCGACCGATCCGCGTCCCGCGTTCATGGCCATCTCCATCTGTTTCTGACGGATTCGGCCCTTCACGTGAGGGTCTCCTTCCAGTTTCTTGTACTCGTCTTTGATCTCCTGCTTGGACATCTTGAGGGACTTCTCGTACTGCCATTTCTGGATCCCGTAGTCGACCACCATCAGCACGATCATGGCGGTCGTGATCTTCTGGAGAATCGTGAACATCAAATTCCCGAGCAGCGCCATCGAGGCGTAAATCGATCGGTCCGTACTCACGAGGATGGTCCCGAGCCCATCCTTGACGACGTTGTAGGCCAGCCAGCCGATGACGATGATCTTGACGATCGCTTTCAGGAGATCGATCACCTTCTTGATGCTGAAAAGGTTCTTGAAGCCGGATACGGGATTCAGTTTCTTGAAGTTCTCGGAAGGATTGAGTGGCTTGAGCGTGATCAGCACCCCTACCTGCAAGAGGTTACCGAGCCAGGTCAACAAGAAGCCGACAGCCGCGAACGGGACGCTACATGCCAGGATCACCAGGCATCCCTTGAGCAGGATGCCCAGGATCCCTTTGAGGTCGAAGTGCTGGTAGGAAGACAGGGCCTGGAAGACTTCCAGCATGAAGCCATGGAGATTCCGGAAGGCCAGTTGTACGAGGAAGTTCATGGATGAGGCGAGCCCGAAAAGCAGGAACGTGACGATCACGTCCGGGCTCTTCAGGACCTGCCCCGATTTACGGGCCTCGGACCGCTTGTGATCTGTCGCGGGTTCGGTTTTTTCGTCCGACATGTTCCCGATCCGGGGGAGGTGACCGCCCGCACCGATCCGCGGGCCCTCGCCACCTACTATACCCTTCCACGAGAGAGACGTCCGCGACCAGGCCAGGTGGCCGGGTCAGGTGCGTTCCAGGGGCCATCATGCACCAGTTGATCATCGAGTTCCTGGACCACTGTTCGGTGGAGCGCGGATTGAGCGAGCACACCCGGATGGCGTATCATAACGACCTCCGTCAGGTAGCACAGTTCCTCCAGGCCGCGGGCACAGTCCGTTGGGATGAGGTCAATCGTCCAGCGCTCACGGGTTTCGTACGCGATCTGAGTGAGCGGGAACTCGCCCCCTCGTCCATTGCTCGAAAAGTCGCTTCTCTCAAGAGCTTTTTTCAGTTCCTCGTGCGTGAGGGGGTTCTCGATCGGGATCCGAGCGCAGAACTGGAGCGTCCCAAGACAGCACGGTACTTACCCCGGGTGCTCAACCAGGCCGAAATCACCCGTCTCGTCGAGCAGCCTGTCGACCTGCGTGACCGAGCCATCCTGGAGCTTCTGTATGCCGGCGGGTTCCGGGTCAGCGAACTGACCCGGGTGAACGTGCTCGACCTGGATCTTCAGGCGGGAACCGTCCGTTGCCTCGGCAAGGGCAGCAAGGAACGACTGGTTCCGATCGGCCGTGCGGCCGTGCGGGCCATCGAGGAGTATCTGGCAGAACTGCGGCCGCGTCTCCGCCCCCGGAGTGCCGAGCGAGCCCTGTTTCTCAACTACGCCGGCCGTCGTCTCACGCGGCAGGGGATCTGGAAGGTCGTCAAGGAAACCGCGCGCAATGCCGGTATCCAGAAGGACATCACCCCGCACACTTTGCGGCATACATTTGCCACCCACCTCATCGAGAACGGTGCCGATCTTCGCGCAGTCCAGGAAATGCTGGGTCACGCGGACATCTCGACCACCCAGCTTTACACGCACCTGTCCAAGCGACGGATCAAGGACGTCTACCGGACGGCTCACCGTCGCGCCTGAGGATCCTTTCGATGGCCACCTTCTCCGAGCTGGATCGCTTGCCTCCCGTGGGACCTCTCGATGCAAGCGCACTTGCTCTTCGCCTCGATCATACGTTGCTGCGTCCGGAGGCACGGGTCCTCGACATCGAGTTGCTCTGCGAGGAAGCCCTCGAGTGGAATGTCCGGGCGGTCTGTGTTCAGCCTCGTCACCTCAGCCGAGTCATGAGCCGGCTCGAAGGATCAGGCGTCCGGCCTTGCACGGTCATCGGTTTTCCTCACGGGGCCACGACGAGCGCTGTCCGGGTCCAGGAGGTTCTGGTCGCACTGGCCGATGGTGCCGAAGAGCTCGACATGGTCATCCCGCTGGGGGCGCTCCGTGACCGTGAACTCTGGACGGTCGAGTCGGAGATCCGGGCCGTGGTCGAGGCGGCGCAAGGCTCGGCGCTCGTGAAGGTCATCCTGGAGACGGGCTGTCTGGATGCCGAGGAAATCCAGCTCGCGTGTCGACTCTCGGAGGCTGCCGGTGCTGCTTTCGTCAAGACCTCCACCGGGTATGGAGCTCGTGGAGCATCCATAGCGGATGTCGAACTCATGCGTCGGATGGTGGGAGAGCGTCTCGGGGTCAAGGCCTCGGGTGGTATCAGGGATCTGCCGTTTGCCCTCCGTCTGCTCGAGGCAGGTGCCAGTCGACTGGGTACGAGTTCTACTGTTGCCCTCTTGAAGGCCTGCGAGGCCTGAAGAGTCGCTCCTGGAAAGGGAACGGCACGTTCACACCATGCCCTGTGCCCGCTGTGCGAGTGAAACGCTAGAGGCGACCTATCTGGGGCCCGTATCGGTGTTCCGGTGTTCCACATGTGAGGGGCACTGGTTCGGCCAGGGCGAGCTGATCGCCTGCCTGCGTTCGCCTGCCATTCCTTATCTCGCGGATCGCTGGCAAGCGGCGCAAGTTCCCGTGGTCCGGGTCACCGGGCCTGCCAGATGTCCGGTCTGTGACATCGATCTGACTCGACGTCGCCCCGTTGAACTCGGGAAGGCAGCGGTGGACCTCTGTAGCCGGTGCGGGGGGACATGGCTGGACGGCCAGGAGATCCGACAGGCCTTTCACGCTCGGACGCTGGGACGTCCCATCTGGGTCCAGTGGTGGGATGCGATCGAGCAGGTCGTGGCATTCTGGAGGCGGTCATGACCCTCGAGGAAAGCTGGCTGCGCATCCTTCCAGATGGTGGTTTTGCGGGACCGCGTACCCGGGCTCGCATGACACGGGTCCTTGAGCGGATGCCGCATCTCGGTCTCGTATCCGATGACGTGGTCATGGTGGCTTTGCCCATCCTGCCTGAGCTTCACGAAATGTACGTCGCCGCGAACGACGAGGCCCGTTTGGCGGCCTGCTGTGCCAGATTTCTCCCTGGCTTGCTCGAGGTCCTGGGTCCCGGGATGACGATCAATCTCAAGGCTGACCTCACATCCCCCTTCGAGCCATATGGATTCGCACCGATCGAGCAGATCCACTACTACACGCTTGAACGTCTGAGCCCGTGCTCGCCGGATCCGCGGGTCCGTATGGCCAGGGTTTCAGATATCGAGACGATGCTGGAGATCGATTCGGCCTCCTTCCCTCTGCCCTATCGGCGCGGCCCGGACGAGATGCGGATGCATGTCCGTGATGCCTCGATCGTCCGGGTTGTCGTTGTCGATGACCAGGTCGCGGGATTCAGCATCATCCAGCCTCTCGGGCCTCGCTTTCACCTGGGGGCCGTCGGGGTTTCACCCTCTCATCAGGGGCTTGGTCTTGGTCGACTCTTGCTGGATGACGCCATTCACGTCGCCCTGCATGCGGGTGCCACGGGCATCGGATTGACCACCCAGACCCGCAACGGTCGAGCCCGGTCGATGTACGAGAAGCGGGGTTTCGAAGGGCAACTGCATGCGGAGTTCTGGGCCCGTGCAGGCCTCGGTGTGGAGCTTCATCTCTACTAGGGCAAGCTCCCGTCTTCGTTTTTTGAAATCGTTAAAGGCTTAACACCCGGGGGTATGAAGCACCTCGTGAACCACTCGATCTTCTCGTCTCGTCTGTGAGGAGTACGCATCCATGTCTTCCAAGATTCTCGTGGTGGATGACGAGCCTTCCATCCTGAAATCGATCCAGTTCTCGCTCGAGAAGGAAGGGTACCAGGTCGTCACGGCTGCCGATGGTCCCGGCGCACTCGAGGTGGCCCGTCGTGAGAAGCCCAATCTCGT
>JBEIFE010000183.1:0-4732 GCA_040382575.1 Candidatus Sericytochromatia bacterium | reverse complement strand
GTCTGCGGCCCGACGGTGTACGTTCTGGGGCATCTCGGTCCTGGGGAGGGTTACGTGTCCTGGGACATCGTCCCTCGCTAGCTCGCGTACCGGGGGTACCGGGTCGTGCTGGCCCGAAATTACACGGACATCGACGACAAGATCATCCGCCGGGCCCAGGAGCGAGGCTTGCCCTGGGACCGTCTGGCCGAGCAGTTCATCGAGGAGTTCGAACGGGACATGGCGGCCCTGCGCATCTTGCCGCCTGACCTCGCACCGCGTGCCACCGAGCACGTGGGTGACATGGTCGCGCACATTCAGGGCCTCGTCGACCGGGGGCACGCCTATGCCGTCGATGGCGACGTTTACTTCGCCGTCGAGACCTTCTCGGCCTACGGCGCCCTTTCGGGACGAACCCTCGAGTCGATGCAGGCAGGCGCCAGGGTCGAGGTCGACGAGCGCAAGCGCTACCCCCTTGACTTTGCCCTCTGGAAGTCTTCCCGGCCGGGTGAGCCATCCTGGGAAAGCCCCTGGGGCCCGGGCCGGCCGGGCTGGCACATCGAATGTTCGGCCATGGTGCGCAAGCATCTGGGAGATACCCTCGACATCCACACGGGTGGCCTCGACCTGACGTTCCCGCATCACGAGAACGAGATCGCGCAGAGCGAGTGCCTCACGGGGCACACCTTCGCACGCTACTGGCTCCACAACGGCTTCGTCACCGTCCAGTCCGAGAAGATGGGCAAGAGCCTCGGAAACATGAGCACGCTTCGAGACGTTCTCGCGGTCTACGGAGGGGCTGCCATCCGGTACTTCCTCCTGCTGGTGCATTACCGTCAGGAGGTCGATTTCTCGGACGAGGGCCTGCGTGCGGCAGCGGCTGGCCTCGGGCGTCTGGTCAAGACGCTTGCCCGCACCCGCGATCGCCTCGGAGTTCTCACCCCCGCCGTGGAGGCGCAAATCGCCGAAGTCCGCTCGGCCTTCGTGGCCGCCATGGATGAGGATTTCAACACGGCGCGGGCGATCGCCGTCCTTCACGAGGCCCTGCGAACCCTGGCCGGCCTTCACGGAGCCGATGCGGAAGCCGCCGGTCATCTCGTGGCCGAGCTCGACCGACTGGGCGAGGTGCTCGGTCTCGACCTGGCTGAACCCCTCGTCAGCCAGGATCTCGATGATCTCGAGGAGGGTTTGCTGGCGATCGCCACCCGGTACGAGCTGGGCGTCACGGCTCCCCTGGAGATCCTGGATGCCCTGGTGGCGCGCCGGGCGACCGCCAAGGTCGCCCGCGAATGGCCCGTGGCGGATGGCATCCGCCTGGCTCTGCGGGACATCGGCATCTCCCTGATGGATCGACCGGGCGGCGAGACCGCCTGGGAGCGCGTGGAACCGGCCGGGAGGTCCTCCTGATCCCCCTGCGTGAGGGCCTGGGCTGGCGCGAACTACCCCCCCGGCAACTGGCGTACCTCGGGGATGCCGTCTGGGAACTTTACGTTCGCCAGCAGCTTCTGGGCTCGACGCCGGACCAGGATGCGCTTCACACCCGCAAGGTCGCGCAGGTCCACGCGCCGGCACAGGCGAGAGCCCTCCGGGCTCTGATGGATCAGCTCGATCCCGAGGAACTCGAGGTCGTTCGCCGGGCCCGTAACCTCAAGGGCTCCGTGCCGAGACACCGGAGCGTGAGTGATTACCGGCACGGGACCGCCTTCGAGGCGCTCCTCGGCAAGGCGTATCTCGATACCCGTCCCGAGCGCCTGCGCTTCCTGCTCGAACACGCGCTCGCCACCGTCCAAGCCCCGTCCGACGCTGCCCCGGTGCAGCTCGGACCCACGCCCGAGGAATCCCCATGAAGCCGACCATCGACGAAGCCTGGATCTGGGGCCGTCACGCCGTCCAGTCCGCCCTGGAGGGGGGACGTCCCATCCACAAGCTGTACTGTCTGGCCGGGCGGGAAGCGGATCCCGCGATCGGGCGCCTGCGCGCGAAGGCGCGTGAGAAGGGCATCGTCGTCCAGGAGGTCGCCCGGCCTCGCCTGGACCAGATGGTCGGGGGAGAGGCGCACCAGGGCGTCGTCGCGCTCATCGCCGCTCGCTCGTATGCGGGCTTCGACGCCATCCTTCAGGCCTGTCGTGAGCGTCCCGATCCCCTGGTCATCATCCTCGACGGTATCGAGGATCCGCATAACCTCGGTGCCATCGTCCGGACGGCCTGCTGTGCCGGTGCCGTCGGGGTCGTGATCCCCGAGCGTCGGGCCGCGGGGCTGTCGGGGGTCGTCGAGAAGGCGGCTGCCGGGGCGCTCGAATACGTCCCGGTGGCGCGCGTGACGAACCTCGTGCGGGCGATCGAGGAACTCAAGGAGGCCGGGGTCTGGATCGTCGGCGCCGAGGCCGATGGGCCGCAGTTGCCGTACCAGGTCGACCTGAAGGGGGCGATCGGTCTGGTGATCGGGAGCGAGGGCCAGGGCATGCACCGGCTCGTGCGCGAGCACTGTGACTTCGTGGTGCGGTTACCGCTGTCGGGCCCCGTGAATTCGCTCAATGCGTCGGTGGCCGCAGGTGTCCTGATGTTCGAGGCCGTCCGGCAGCGCCAGGCCTAGCCAGCGCTTCTGCCGATCGTGCCGTCGCGTGCTCCTCGTACTTGTCATCCGTGACATGAAGGGGTATATCTGCCACATCGGATCTGGTTCTGCACCGGATCGCGTCTGAAAGGAATGTCCATTCATGCCCCTCACGTTAGCTGCGGCCCTCACGGCTGCTCAGATCGCTGCCCCCTTCCAGATCGCCCAGATGAAGACGTCTCAGCCGGCACGTGAATCGCGTCAGTCCGCTCCCGCGCCTGCCGAGGCCGAGGAAGAGGCTCCCGCGTCTTCGCCGACCTTCGGGTACAAGAACAACCTCGGCGCACAGTTCTCGACGATCTCGGGTTCCGGCATCTGCTATCGCTCGTGGTTGTCGGATGGATTCGGCTTCAGCGTGGCCGGAATCCCGTTCCAGACCACCGATGGTGACAAGCAGAGCGGCTTCGTCAACTTCGGTGGTCAGGTCATGAAGTCCTTCTACGAGGGGCCTATGGCGCGCCTGTATGCGCTGGCCGGGGCCGGTACGGGCATCTTCTTCGATTCCAACCGTCAGGACACCAATGTCTCCGCCGGATTGGGTGCCGACTACGTCATGGCTCCCAAGGTCCTGCTGACGGCTGCCATCGGGTATTCTCAGGCGACGCAGAATCGCCGTAACGAAAACAAGGTCAGCACGTCGTTTGAACCTGGTTACACGTTCGGCGTCTTCTTCACGTTCTAGCTTATGCTTGCAGGAAGGATGCCCGGGTCTCTCTCGAGGCCCGGGCATCTTGCTGTTGACTTGCGTGGGAACGGGTGAGGTCAGGCTCCCACGGCCTGCCGGAGGGCTCCCCACGACGGCAATCCGTACCACGCCCTGAGGCCCAGGATCGTGGCCTCGGCATTGAGTTCGAACGGGCTCAGGACCATGCCTGCCCTGGCGAGGGTTGCGTCGACCGTCCAGTTCGAGCCGAGCGAGAGTCGCAATCCCCCCTCGAACGTGGAGCGGATCGCGTCCTTACCCTGGACCCGATCATTGAAGGTCCGGTTGGCGAGGATGAAACGGACCATCGGACTGAGAACCTGCTCGAAGCCCACGCCCATGGTGAACACGGGTCCGTTCTGCGTGTAGCTCAGGTCGGGCATCAGGTGAAAGGCTCGACCGGTCTCCAGGTTCCACGTGACGGGCACGCTCCCCTGAAAGATCGTCGCGGCATTGGCCTCCGTCGAGGCCAGGAGCGATCCCTGGGCCGCCAGGGACCAGTCATGGTTGTCGATGAGCCGGTATTTAGCCCCGATACGTGTCCCGAGCGCACCCGTCAGGGCAGAATCGTTGCCGCCACCGAGCCTGAAGCCGGGATTCCATCCGAACTGGCCGATCAGCTCGAGATTGTCGAGCATGCCGTACCGGACCTCCAGCCCGGTACTGCCGAGGACCAGCCCTCCCGATGCGAGGGTCCGGGCCTGCTCGATGCCCAGGAAGGTTGTCGGCATCGGACCTGCAACCGCTGGCCGTGCAGCCTGCGAGGACGCGCTCCGGGGAGCGGCAGGGGCCTGGGCCGCTGCGGGCGCCGGGGCGGCCAGCGCGGGGCTCTTCGAGAGGCAGGTGACGAGCAGTGCCGCGAGTACGGGGAGAGCTTTCGGTTGCAAGGGGGTCTCCTGGTCGAGGTTTCAGGCCTGGATCGAAGCGGCCTCGGGGGTGAACGTGAAGCGAGTGTCGGTGAGGCGCTCGGACTCCTCCCACAGGCGTAGAGCGGCTGCCGCGTCCCGGGCGGTGGCTGCCGGGATCACGAGTTGCGGATACCCCCGCATTTCCAGGAAGCCATCCGGCCCGACGAACGCGCCATCCGGGACGTCCTCGACCGTCGCCGCGTAGAGCGTCGGCATCGCTCCCATGGCGGCCGACTGGGCCAGCCAGCGGTTCCCCCACGCCGAGAGTACTTCACCCAGGCGCGAGCCCTGCATGCGCGGGGCAGCGAACTGGAGGTTCGTGTTCGAGTAACCCGGGTGGCATGCGACGGCCTTCACGGCCTGGCCCGCCTCGCGGATCCGGCGATCGAGCTCGAGCGTGAAGAGCAGATTGGCGAGTTTCGTCTGCCCGTAGCGCGCCCAGGGTGAATAGGCGCCCCGTCCCGCCAGGTCGTCGAGGGGTAGGCGTCCCAGGCGATGGGCCGTCGAGCTCACGTTCACGACCCGGGC